>RECT01000422.1 GCA_007693875.1 Spirulina sp. DLM2.Bin59 | reverse complement strand
TGCCTGATTGCTCACACAAATACCTTAAAATCGCTTCTGTTTCTTTGTCAGGGTGTAACAATATTTGTTGAACACCCATCAATTTTTTGGATTTAGGCATATCCTTTTTAGTTGACTGAATCTAGATTATCAGGTAAGTTAGTAGTTGTCAAGTAGCTTACTAACTAATTTTTATGCTATCACAAGACGACTACAAAGCCCACAATCATGTTAAATATATGCTAAATTACCATTTTGTCTGGATACCCAAACGGCGCAAAAAAGTTTTAACTGGTAATATATCAACTAGACTGAAACAGATTTTTTTGGATTTAGCTGTAGAAAAAGGATGGGATATTTTAGCATTGGAAGTCGCACCAGATTATGTACATTTGTTTGTCAGCGTCAAACCAACCGATACACCACATTTAATTGTTAAATCGTTCAAAGGACGTAGCAGTAACTATCTCAGAAAAGAATTTCCAGAACTCAAAAAATTACCTACGTTATGGACGAACAGTTACTTTGTTAGTACAGCGGGTAATGTCAGCAGTGCAGTCATCAAACGATATATTGAAGATCCGCATCATGCTAAAAATTAAAAAGACAACGGCGAATAAATTCGCCGAGTCGCTTCCCTCTCATGGCTCAAGCCGCTGAGTTTCCCGCTTACCGCTATATTTTTTATGATTTGATGAGTCTTAACCCCGATCCCCCCATCACCATGAGCGATCCAATCCCCTACAGCGTCGGCCAAACCGTCACCCTCAGCCAACGGCTCCCCTACCTCAAAACCGCTGACCCCATGCCCATGCTCCGCCCTGGTGACTTAATTGCCAGTAGTGAAACCGGGACAATTTTAGAGCGGCGGCCCGGCGGTTGGGCGGTGAAGTTTGCCCGGGGTGTGTTTTTAATGGCGGAAAAAGACCTGGCGATCGCCCCCCCGCCAGACAATCCCTAAACTGGCTATTCCCTGGCCGCCCCTAACTCCATTAACCCAATAATTGAGACCAACCCATTCCCAGCGCAATGGCCAATATTGATTAGGGATCAAATGGGCGATCAAGCTTTGCCTTTCTTGAGACTGTGATACCATCGGGATAACTTTTGTAAAGCGACAACAGCGAAAACGCTGATGCCATCAGCCATAGGGAGATCTAAGGAGCCAAACCAGCATGAGCAAAGCAGAGCCAGCCGTGACCACGCCGCGATCTCCCCTGCGACCGATTCGGATTGGGGTAGTGGGGGTTGGAAACATGGGACAGCACCACACCCGCGTTTTAAGTCTCCTCAAAGGCGTGCAACTGGTGGGCATCTCCGATGTGAATGTGGAGCGGGGTTTAGATACCGCTAGTAAGTACCGCGTCCGTTTTTTTGAAAGCTATCAGGATCTCCTCCCCCATATCGATGCCGTCTGCATTGCCGTTCCCACCCGCCTCCATCATCAAGTAGGAATGGACTGCCTCAGTGCGGGGGTTCATGTCCTGATCGAAAAGCCCATCGCTGCCAACATCACCGAAGCTGAATCCCTCGTCAACACAGCGGCGGAATCCAATTGCATCCTCCAAGTGGGCCACATTGAGCGGTTTAACCCCGCTTTTCAGGAACTGAGCAAAGTCCTCGCCACCGAAGAACTCCTCGCCCTCGAAGCCCATCGCATGAGTCCCTATTCCAACCGCGCCAATGATGTCTCGGTGGTTTTGGATTTGATGATCCACGATATTGATCTCCTCCTGGAGTTGGCTAATTCCTCTGTGGTGAAAGTCACCGCCAGCGGTAGCCGCGCCTCGGATTCCGGTTATTTGGATTATGTGACGGCAACTTTAGGGTTTGCCAATGGCATTGTTGCCACGCTGACGGCCAGTAAAGTCACCCATCGCAAAATCCGCAGCATTGCCGCCCATTGCAAAAACTCCCTCACCGAGGCAGATTTCCTCAACCATGAAATCTTGATCCATCGCCAAACCACGGCCAACTGTATGACGGATTACGGCCAAGTCCTCTACCGTCAGGATGGCTTAATTGAGAAGGTTTACACCAGTAATATTGAACCCCTCCATGCGGAATTAGAGCATTTTGTCAATTGTGTGCGGGGGGGTGAGCAGCCTTCGGTGGGGGGTGAGCAGGCCCTGAAGGCGTTGCGCTTGGCCAGTGCCATTGAAAAGATGGCCTTAGATGGCCAAGCCTGGCATCAGGAAGATTGGCCGATGGGTCAACCCCTAAATCAAAACGCGATGGCTTTTAACGGGTAGGGGCGAAAAACGAGGGGCGAAAAATTTTTCGCCCCTACATGGCGGGGATAGATCCCCCTCAATCCCCCTTAAAAAGGGGGAGGTTGGATGCTCGTGGGTTACGAAAACTAGAGATTCGCCATCACAGTGCGGGCCGCTGCGAGGGTTTGATCAATTTCCGCGTCGGTGTGAGCCAGGGACATAAACCCAGCTTCAAACTGGGAAGGGGCTAAATAGACCCCCTGCTCTAGCATCCCCCGATGGAAACGGGCGAACTTCGCGCCATCGGATTTTTTCGCATCGTCATAGTTACGCACTGGGCCGGCTTGGAAGAAGAAGCCAAACATCCCGCTAATGCTGCCGCCATAGGCGGGATGGCCGGTTTCTTGGGCGATCGCCAATAACCCCGTCACTAACTTTTGGGTCATGGTTTCCAAGTAATCATAGCTCCCCGGTTTTTGCAGCAATTCCAGGGTTTTAATCCCCGCCGTCATCGCCAAGGGATTCCCCGAAAGGGTTCCCGCTTGGTACATCGGCCCAGCAGGGGCCACCATGGCCATAATATCCTTACGACCGCCATAGGCCCCCACCGGTAGACCGCCGCCGATCACTTTCCCCAGGGTCGTTAAATCCGGCGTGACCCCAAATTTTTCCTGAGCACCGCCGTAGGCAATGCGGAACCCGGTCATCACCTCATCAAACATCAACAACGCCCCATTTTCCTGGGTGAGCAGGCGCAAACCCTCCAGGAAACCCGCATCGGGGGGAATAAACCCAGAATTCCCCACCACCGGCTCTAAAATCACCCCGGCAATTTCGTCAGGATTTTCGGCAAACAGGGCTTTCACCGCTTCAAGGTCATTGTAGGGGGCGGTGAGGGTAGCGGCGGCGGTGGTTTTCGGCACACCGGGAGAATCCGGCAGGCCCAACGTCGCCACCCCAGACCCAGCTTTCACCAAAAACATATCGGCATGGCCGTGGTAGCAACCCTCAAACTTGATAATTTTTTCCCGACCCGTAAAGGCCCGCATCAGCCGCAACACCGACATACAAGCCTCTGTGCCGGAATTAACAAACCGCACCATTTCAATACTGGGCACAGCATCGATCACCATTTCCGCCAGGACATTTTCCAGCACACAGGGCGCACCAAAACTCGTGCCTTTCACCAGAGCCTCGCTGAGGGCGGCGATCACCTCTGGATGGGCATGGCCACAGATGGCCGGCCCCCAAGTCCCCACATAATCAATATATTGATTCCCATCTACATCCCAGATATGGGGGCCATTGACGCGATCGAAGACAATGGGCTGACCGCCCACGGATTTAAAGGCCCGCACTGGAGAACTCACACCCCCCGGCATTAGTTTTTGGGCAGCGGTAAAAATTTCTTCAGATTTAGTGGTTTTTAAATTTGATGTGGCAACCAAGATAATCTCTCCTTAATCACAAGCTAAATGGGTGCATCCACTCCGATGGTTAAGCCGTTCCAGGTTCATTGCAGTTTGCCCTGAACCCATCAACATTCTGAACCCAGTCTCTATCGTAGTAGAATCAGACCCCGGTAATTTGGCCCATTGTTGGGGATTTTTCGTCCGGTTCTGAATGAATTGCTTAGAATTGTGGGGAAATTCTCAATTCCAGATCACAATGACAATCAAATTCTATTCACTGTCTTTAGCTCTGGTGGCGGCAATTTCGAGTGTGGGCGCAACCCTCACGTTTCATCCTGCTGCTGTTGCCGCTGATCCTCAAACAACGCCCGTTCCCTTGGACTTGGCCCAAGCTAACGGCACATTGATGGATGTGGTGGATGGCACGGAATCCTTGAGTACCCTGGGGACGCTGCTGCGGACTGCGGGCTTGCAGGATGCCTTGGGGGGGGAAACGCCGATGACGCTGTTTGCCCCAAATAATGCGGCTTTTGATGCCTTGCCCCCTGGGGTGGTGACGGCGTTGCTGAAGCCGGAGAATCGCGATCTGCTCACGAAGGTGTTGAGCTATCATGTGTTGCCCAGTGCGATGCGCTTACCGGAGGTGGCGGAAAACCGGATGCTGGAAACCGCCAGTGGCGATGTCCTCAGTATTGGCCGCAATCCGGAGGGCAATGTGATGGTGGATACGGCGAACGTGACCGGTTCGGAAAATAGCCCCAGCAATGGTTATGTCCATTTTACCGATGGGGTGTTGTTGCCCCCTGGGGTGGCCAGTACGTTGGCCAGCCGGGAGCAGGGGCCGATTCGCGGCCTGTGGTAAACCGTTGGTTTGATCTGCTCTGAATCGTGATGATCCCCCGTTTGGCGTAATGCTGAACGGGGGATAGCCGATGGAATCTGGTTGTGGCGTTGAGCGGCGTAGGGGCGTTGGCGTAAGCCTGCCGGAGGCACAAAAATTTTTCGCCCCCACAATACCTAAAGCCTTGCTTGATCTGTTAAAGCGGATTCCATATTATGATTCACCAAGGTTATGGAGCCGATTTTATGCATGATTCTGTTTGGCCCACTCCAGATCTCTCCCTTGCTGCCTTTGTGGCGGCCAATGCAACGGTGATGGGGGATGTGGTTTTAGCGGAAGGGGTCTGTGTGTGTTCTGGGGGGGCGCGGGGGGGGTATGGGGCGCGCATTGTGATTGGGGCCCTTTGCAATATTCAGGATGGGGCGGTACTCCATGGTGATCCAGGGGAGCCGACGGTTTTAGAGGAGTTTGTGACAGTGGGCCATCGAGCGGTGATCCATTCTGCCCATATCGAACAGGGTTGCTTGATTGGCATTGGGGCGATCGCCCTCAATGGGGTGCGGGTGGGGGCAGGAAGCATCATCGGGGCGGGCTGTGTGGTGACCAAAGATGTGCCGCCGCGATCGCTCATGGTGGGAATTCCCGCCAAACTGATCCGCTCCGTTGACGATACCCAAGCCGCTGAATTAATCGAACACGCCCAACGCTACGAGAAGTTAGCACGGGTTCACGCCGGAACCGGCACAGACCTAGGATTTCGCTAACCCTCCCACTTCCCACTTCCCACTCCCTACTTCAACAACTCCGTCAACTCCTGAGCCGATGTCCCCAAAATCCGCGCCAACGTGTTCATTTCCTTATTGCTGAAGCCGTCGCGGATATCCCGCAGGTCTTCAACGGCTTTGCCGAGAATCCGGGAAAGGACTTTAAGCTGATTGTCGGTAATATCTTTACCCCGATAGATGTCGCGCAATTCCTGGGGAGAAAGGCGGTAGGAGTTGCAAAAAAAGACAAATTCTTTATCGCTAACATCCAGTTCCTGTTGGCGATCGCGCAGCAAAAAGGCGATCGCCCGCGTGCCAAATTCTGGCCGCTTGGCATTTTCTAAATACCGCTCCATCAACCGGGTGACATTGGCGGGGTTGCCGCCGGTCTTCTTGAGGAGATCCCGACAAACCATCTGGAGGGCCTTCGTTAGCGTCTCATTATCCTCGTGGAGTTGCTCATCCTCATTGAGGGTTTCCACAATCCGCGCTGCGATTTCCGGCGTACAAAACCCCACCTCTCGCTCATCATAGATGATGGGGATATAGGCGCGGTCGGTGTCGAATTCGAGATGTAGGGGCTGGTTCGTCTGTTTCATCAATGTTGACTCAAGCAGGAAAACGCTCCATTCAGCACACAGGGCCAAGGCAGAACGCAGCACTTCTCTCCACCGGAAAGGGAGGGCGTTCCTTTCAATATACTAGCTAGGGGGATGTGTGCCACGGCAAAGAGAGGGAAATTCCCGACCCTAGAACGATCGCTCCACCACGGCGATCGCCCCCAAGGAACCGGGATGATCAGGGGCGATCGCCTCCCCCAAATCCCCCAAGTTGATTCCGCCAAATGCAAGGAAGAGGGCGAAACAATGATAATCTGTAGGGTGGAAAATTTTACATCCGCTTAAAGGTTTCCCCAAGCTGGTGCAATGACTTCCCTGCCCCTCAACGGGGGATAACACGGTCGGTCAAGGCCCACACAATCCCCGTTAAGACCCACCTAAAGACTGTATAGCAAATTTGAGCATGGTAGCCACAACAGAAACGACTAACGTAGGCAGAATTACGCAAGTCATCGGCCCCGTCGTCGATGTCCAATTTCCCATCGGCAAAATGCCGCGAATTTATAACGCACTGCGGATCACCGGTAAAAATGCCGCCGGTAACGCCGTAGACCTCACCTGCGAAGTGCAACAACTCCTCGGTGATAACCAAGTGCGAGCCGTTGCCATGAGCGGCACTGATGGCTTAGTCCGGGGCATGGAAGCCCAAGACCTCGGTGTTCCCATTTCCGTTCCCGTGGGTAAAGCCACCTTGGGCCGAATCTTTAACGTCCTCGGTCAACCGGTGGACAACAAAGGGGATGTCAACGCCGAAGCCACGGCCCCCATCCACCGCAGCGCCCCGAAACTGACGGAACTCGACACCAAACCCACGGTTTTTGAAACGGGGATCAAGGTGATTGACCTCCTCACCCCCTACCGTCGCGGCGGCAAAATCGGCCTCTTTGGCGGTGCGGGTGTGGGTAAAACCGTGATCATGATGGAGTTGATCAATAACATCGCCATCAACCACGGTGGGGTTTCCGTCTTCGGCGGTGTGGGCGAACGCACCCGCGAAGGTAATGACCTCTACAACGAAATGATTGAATCTGGGGTGATCAACGCTGACAACCTCAATGAATCGAAAATTGCCTTGGTCTATGGGCAAATGAATGAACCCCCTGGGGCGCGGATGCGCGTTGGCCTGTCGGCTTTGACCATGGCGGAACATTTCCGCGATGTTAACAAGCAGGACGTGCTGCTGTTTGTGGACAATATTTTCCGTTTCGTCCAAGCCGGTGCAGAGGTTTCGGCACTCCTAGGTCGGATGCCCTCTGCGGTGGGGTATCAGCCCACCTTAGGGACGGACATGGGGGATCTTCAAGAGCGGATCACCTCCACAAAAGAAGGTTCCATTACCTCCATTCAAGCGGTCTATGTGCCTGCGGATGACTTAACGGATCCTGCCCCTGCTACCACCTTCGCCCACTTGGATGGGACGACGGTGCTTTCCCGTGGCTTGGCTTCTAAAGGGATTTATCCCGCTGTGGATCCCCTCGATTCCACCTCGACGATGCTTCAGCCGAACATTGTGGGCGATGAGCATTACAACACGGCGCGGGCGGTACAGTCCACGCTGCAACGCTATAAAGAGTTGCAAGATATCATCGCCATTCTTGGTTTAGATGAACTGTCGGAAGATGACCGCCGCACAGTGGATCGCGCTCGGAAGATTGAGCGGTTCCTGTCTCAGCCCTTCTTTGTGGCGGAAGTGTTCACCGGCTCTCCTGGCAAATATGTCCCCCTCGATGAAACGATCAAGGGTTTCCAAATGATCCTCAATGGGGAATTGGATGACCTGCCGGAACAGGCCTTCTACCTGGTGGGCAACATTGATGAGGCGATCGCCAAAGCTGAAAAGCTGAAGCAAAAAGCCTAAATCGCAACGATTAAACTTGGTCGCTCCGTGTAATCGGGGCGACCCATGGCAACCCAGAATAAACAGCGATGACTTTAACGATAAGTGTAATTGCCCCGGATAAAACCGTGTGGAAAGGGGATGCCCAAGAGGTAATTCTCCCCAGTACTACGGGCCAGATCGGCATTCTCAGCGGTCACGCGCCCCTACTCACCGCCCTGGATATTGGGGTGATGCGGGTACGTGCGGATAAAGATTGGCAGGCGATCGCCCTCATGGGGGGATTTGCCGAAGTGGAAGAAAATCAGGTGACGATCCTCGTCAACGGGGCCGAACAAGGCAGTGCCATCGACCTCGAAACGGCTCGCACCAAGTACGAAGCCGCCCAAGCGGCATTAAATGCCGTGGGTGCTGAAGATCGCCAGGGCAAAATCCAAGCCCAGCAGGCGCTCCGCCGGACGCGCTCCCGCTTCCAAGCCGCAGGTGGCATGGTTAAAAACTAGGGTTAATCATGATCGTGAACGGTGGTAGGGGCGAAAAATTTTTCGCCCCTACAGCAAAATAAGATCCCCCCGGCTACGCCGACCCCCTTTTTAAGGGGGTTAAGAATTAAGCCCCCCCTTAAAAAGGGGGGGCAGGGGGGGGATTCCACTGGTGCTAGCAAGCAGCAAAAATTTTAATTGCTGCCGGTGAACACCACTTCCGGGAATTTCTCCTGCGCCACATTCATCGGTGTACGCTTCCCTTCTTCTTGCCAATAGTTGATCACTTCCGTGGCTTGGTTCAGCAAAGCAATGCGCTCGGCTTCATTGATCCAGTGCTTCGACTCTAGCTCAGACTTGAGTTGCTCCCAAGCGTCATTGCGGGGCCAGAAGTAGTAAGGCGTGAGAGGACTCGTTCCTTTACCCACCACTTGATCCACGGCGATCGCCACGTTAGCATCAAGCCATAGAATTTTCAATGTAAATCGCGCTTCTTCCAAGAAAACCTCCAATGTAGCGTTTTGTCTGGGATTTTTTATAAATTGACAATTTTTCTACTATAGCAGATCGGGGCTATTGCAACAATGATGATTATTTTTGATATTGATGGCGTGATTCGCGATGTGGGCCAGTCCTACCGTCGCGCCTTGGCAGATACCGTCGAAAAATACACCAATCAGGCATATCGCCCCACCCCCAGCGATATTGATGATCTCAAAGGCGAAGGGGTTTGGAATAACGACTGGGAAGCCTCTCAGGAATTAATCTATCGGTATTATGAGCAACGGGGGGGCGATCGCCTCACCCTGGACCTCGACTACAAAACCCTCGTTGATTTTTTCCAATCCCGCTATCGGGGCCAAAATTGGGACGGCTACATCACCACAGAACCCCTGTTAGTCACCCCCGCTTATTTTGACAGCCTCACCGCCGCTGGTATCCCCTGGGGTTTTTTTAGTGGCGCAACAAGGGGATCCGCAGAATACATCCTCAAGCACCGCTTAGGGTTAACGGATCCCGTCCTCTTTGCCATGGAAGATGGCCCCGGCAAACCCGACCCCACGGGCCTCTTTCAGGTGATGGAAACCCTCGCCCCCGGTAGTGATGCCCCGGTTTTCTATGCTGGGGATACGGTGGGGGATATGCACACCGTTACCTTAGCCCGCCAGGAAGGGGGAGAGCGGCCATTGGTGGCGATCGGCATCCTGCCCCCCCATGTGCAGGGCGACCCAACCCGCCAAGCCCAATACGAGGAAAAACTGATCGCCAGCGGCGCAGCCTGTGTCCTGCCCAAGATCACCGACCTCACCCCTGCTTATTGCCAAGCTCTTTTGGGGGTGTGAGGGAACGGGGAATAGGGAATGGGGAATGGATTTAAATGGGTGGCTCATCAATGGTTTTATCCCGCACACCCCGCACAATCCGCGACAGTTCCGATTTTTCATCGACCATGATCCGCGTCGGTGAACCACTGATCAGCCGTTCATAATTACGGAAGGAATCCTTAATATTCGGCCCTTCTGAATCAATACTGTATTCTCGAATCCCCTTATCATGCCAAGAGCCGCGCATCTTGAACACATTGATCGCTCGGGACATTTCACCGCGAATTTCCACATACTGGAGCATAATAATTGAATCCGTAATCGTGGAAATATGGGATTCAGTAATTGAGTTTGATCCCATAAACTGATCCGTGGTGTTGGTAAAGAAACCGGTGATCTCTTCCTGTTTAGCATAACCCGTCACCCCGATCACAAACTGACGAAATGCATTATTCGTCACACCCCGTGCTAAGGCAGAAAGGGAATCAATGGCAATCCTTGCGGGCTTGAACTCCTCAATTTCCGACTTGATCATCTGTAAATGATCCTCTAAACCAGCGGATTCAGGATAATTACACAACAGCTTTAAATAACCCTTTTGCTCCATTTCCTCAAAACTCACCCCCCAAGAACTGGCATTCCGGGAAAGTTGAGCGCGGGATTCTTCATAGGCAAACAAAATCGCCCGCTCTCCTTGATTACAGCCTTCCTGTAAAAACTTACTCACCAACAGAGTTTTACCCGTCCCCGTTGCCCCCGTTGCCAAAATAATCGAATCCTTAAAGAAGCCGCCGCCACACATCTCATCCAACTTTTTCACACCGGAAGAAATCCGCACATTCGAGGAGCGTTGGGTTAAGCGCATTGCGCCCAGGGGGAAGATATTAATCCCTTTATTGGTAATCGTAAAGGGATATTCCCCTTTCATGTGGGTTGTACCCCGGAGCTTGAGGATTTCGATGGTGCGGCGGCGGCGTTCCCCTTCTAAAACATTGCGAATAATGATCACATTATCGGAAACAAATTCCTCCACCCCAAACCGCGCCACCTGGCCATATTCCTCCACCCGCTCCGTGGTCAAAATGGAAGTTACACCGATTTGCTTCAGGCGAGCCACAAGCCGGAAAATTTCCCGCCGCACCACAGAAGCCCCATCATACTGCTGAAAAACCGCCGTGACCGAATCAATGGAAACCCGCTTGGCTTTATATTTACGGATCGCGTACTGAATCCGCTCAATCAATGCCGAAAGATCAAAATTCCCCACAACCTCTTGGCCTTCAGGATCCGGGGAAGCATCGAGAATAAACAGCTTGCCCTGATCAATTAACTCCTGGAGATCCCACCCAAAACTATAGGCATTGGTGATGATGTCATTGGGAGATTCTTCAAAGGTGACAAAAACCCCCGATTCTCCAAAATCTTTAATGCCATTGTAGAGAAATTGAATGGCTAGGAGCGTTTTTCCTGTCCCAGAAGTACCACTAACCAGGGTTGTTCGTTCAATGGGCATCCCCCCATGGCTAATTTCGTCAAAGCCTTCAATCAGGGTTTGCATCTTACGGACACCCATTAAAGGCTGTTGAGATGGTAATGATTCGTTATTGGTCGATTCGTTCATTGATCCCAGCAGTATAAATGATCAGGTGTTTGTGTATATTGTTGGTGTGACAATCACTAGGGTGATATTGCCGTTGTCAGGGGGGCAGGGCAGGGCTTTCACCTGTCCCCACAGGATGTTGCCGATCATTGTGGCAATTCTTCATCTTTATTCTTCATTAATCTCCTCATAAAGCAAATCTAAACCGATGAGGACTCTTTCCCGATCTGATAAATCCCCGATAATTTTTCGCACTGGTGGGGGTAAGACCTTTGAAAGGGTGGGGGTTGCTAGAATTTTGTCTTCTTCCGCGAGTTGAGGATTTTTGAGGACGTCAATAACCTTGAGGGCATAAACGCCTTGAAAATCTTGCTCGAGGATGCTTTTGAGGGTTTTCAAGGCTCGTGCTGAATTGGGGGTATTGCCCGCAACATAGAGCTTGAGAACATAGGTTTTTTTGGCAGGACTCATAGATCGTGGTTAGGGATAGGTTAAGATGAGCGGCACCGACTTTGAGTCATTAGACCATATTAGTCACTTCCGGAAAACACTTCAAAGGGAATGTCTTCGCGGGGAATGGAGCGACGATACATTTCGCAGAGATGGGCAATGATATCGATGAGGGCGAGACGGTAATCCAAGAGAATGTCTTCGCTGCGGCCTTCGAGTTTGAGTTGTTTGGTGAATTCATCGATCAGGTTCATGTGGATTTCTAAGATTTGCGAAACGGACAGATCCGCGAAAAAGGCACGATTGACCATTTGATCGATGAGTTGATTGAGGGGATAGTCTTGATCAAAGTAGTTGAGGATAATTTCTCGATATTCCAAGCTCAGTTCCTGGAGGAGTTCCTGTTTATCCTGTGGGGAAAGGTTGCGAAAAAAGTCCTGGGGGTTGCGCTTGTAGTAGATCCCCATGTAGCCCAACCGTTCTTGGAGTTTGTCGGCAAGGCGGCGTTGCTGGCCAATCAGGAAGCTGGGGGGATCGGGGGTGGGCGATCGCACGGCTTCCGGGGTTGGGGGTAAGGT
>RECT01000135.1 GCA_007693875.1 Spirulina sp. DLM2.Bin59 | reverse complement strand
TCTCTCCATTGGTGATGTTAGCGATCTCGATGCCGTAGCAGCAGAGCAGGATGTCGCCTACACCACGGTAGGCCAGATGGCCCTGCGGTTTGAGCGCCAGGTGGGGGCCTTTGCCTATCTGCTGTTTATCTTGATGTATTTCCCCTGTGTGGCGGCGATGGGGGCGGTATATCGGGAAACCAATGGGGGTTGGACGGCGTTTGTTGGTCTCTGGACGACGGGACTGGGGTACTGGAGTGCGGTGCTGTTTTACCAGGTGGTGACGTTTACGCAGCATCCGGCTACAGCTACGGCTTGGATTGTGGGGCTAGGGGTGGGGGCGATCGCCACCATCCTCCTGATGCGCTACAGCCAACCCCAGCGAGGGCGATCGCGCCTTTTGCCCGAAAAATCCTAACGGCCATGCTCACCGCCATCCAAGCCTACATTGCTGATCACGGCACGGTTTCCATCGGGGATCTGGCCCTCCATTTCCGGAGCGATCGCACCTGTCTTCAGCCCATGCTGGCCAAACTGGTACAAAAGGGACGGATTCGCAAACTCCCCGCTCCGCCTAAATGTGGGGACTGTACCAGTTGCGATCTCAGCCATCTTGAGGCTTATGAATGGTTGGGGCGTTGAAGGGGAGTGGGAAGGAAATCTCAATTTCACTCTATCCTCTCTTCTCCATTCTCTTTCCTTCACTTCTCCAGGGGTTAAAATGGAGGGCCGAATCGTGCCGGAGCTAGAGACCTTGACCCTTGACCAACTCCTTACCCCTGAAATTAATAAACCCGCCCGCTACCTAGGGAATGAGTTAGGGGCCGTCCATAAGCCTTGGGACAAGGCGACGGTGCGTTGGGTTTTGACCTATCCCGAAGTTTACGAAGTGGGCGCGTCCAACCTGGGCCATATCATCCTCTACAACATCCTCAACGCCCAGCCGGCCCAACTGTGCGATCGCGCCTACCTTCCCGCCCCTGACCTCGCCACCAAACTGCGGGCCACGGCAACCCCGCTGTTTGCCCTCGAAGCCCGTCGCCCCCTCACGGATTTTGATGTGTTGGGCTTTAGTTTGAGCTATGAACTGGGGATGACGAATATTCTCGAAATGCTCGATCTGGCTCAGATTCCCCTCACTGCCGCTGAACGGCTGGAGCGGCCTGATCTGCCCCTGATCTTTGCCGGGGGGCAAACCGCCACCTCCAACCCCGAACCCTTTGCTGAATTTTTCGACTTTTTCGCCCTAGGAGATGGGGAGGAATTATTACCCGAAATTGGCTTAATTATTGCCGAAGGAAAAGGTTTAAGTAAGCGGGAATTGCTCCTGGATTTAGCCCAAGTGCCGGGGGTTTATGTGCCGATGTTTTACGACATGGCCGCCGATGGTTCAGTGCATCCCAATCATCCCGATGTCCCGGCACGGATTTTGCGGCGGGTGGCGGCTCCGATGCCGTCATATTCCATTGGTTTAGTCCCCTATGTGGAGACGGTACACGATCGCCTCACGGTGGAAATTCGGCGCGGTTGTACTCGGGGCTGTCGGTTTTGTCAGCCGGGGATGTTGACGCGGCCGGCGCGGGATGTGGAGCCGGAACAGGTGATTAATGCCATTGAAGAGGGGATGCGGGCGACGGGCCATAATGAGTTTTCGCTGTTGTCCCTGAGTTGTTCGGATTATCTGGCGTTACCGGCGGTGGGGATGGAGATTAAAAACCGCCTCAAGGATGAGAATGTTTCCCTTGCTTTGCCCAGTCAGCGGGTCGATCGCTTTGATGAAAATATTGCCAATATTTTGGGGGGGACGCGGCAAATGAGCCTGACGTTTGCCCCGGAAGCGGGAACGCAACGGCTCCGGGATGTGATTAATAAGGGCCTCACCAATGAGGAGCTATTGCGGGGGGTGAAAACCGCCGTTGAGCAGGGTTGGGATAAGGTGAAACTTTATTTCATGATCGGCTTGCCGGGGGAAACCGATGTGGATGTTTTGGGCATTGCCGAAACGATGCGCTGGTTGCGGCAGGAATGTGTGGTGCAGGGGCGCAAACGCCTTGATTTTAATGTGACCATTTCCAACTTCACCCCCAAACCCCATACCCCGTTCCAATGGCATTCGGTATCGACGGCGGAGTTTGCCCGGAAAAAAGAACTGCTGTGGGGGGAGTTTAAGCAGATGCGGGGGATTAAGGCGAATTTCACCGATGTGCGCATTTCCGCCATGGAGGATTTTGTGGGGCGGGGCGATCGCCGTCTGGCTCCCGTGATTCGTAAGGCTTGGGAATTGGGGGCGGGGATGGATGCCTGGTGGGACAATTTAGACCGGGCCTTTGGGGCTTGGGGGGAGGCGATCGCCGCCTCTGATCTCACCTGGAAATACCGCCAAATTGAGGAAGGGGAATGGAATGTGATGGCGGTGGACAATGAGGCGATCGGCAATGTGGAAAATCTGCGGGCGGCCTCTCCCCAATGGAAACGCCGTTTTAGTTGGGATGAACGGCTCAACGCGCCTTTACCCTGGGATCACATCAATACGGGCATTGATAAGGAATGGCTGAAGGCGGATTTACAGCGGGCGTTAGCGGAAACGGTGGTTCCGGACTGTGCCTTTGAGGGCTGTTCGCAATGTGGCATCTGTGGCGATGATTTTGGCCACAATATTGTTCAGGATGTGCCGCCGATCCCTGCCTTTGCCGGTCAGTTTGAAGCGAACCAAACCCGGGCGCAACGGTGGCGGCTGCGGTTTGGCAAGTTGGGGGAATTGCGGTTTTTGGGCCATTTGGATTTGGTGCGGCTGTTTGATCGCCTCACCCGTCGGGCTTCTCTCCCCATTGCCTTTACAGGGGGGTTTCATCCGGGGCCGCGGATTGCGATCACCAATGCCCTCAGTCTCGGCATGACCAGCAGCGGTGAAATTGTCGATTTTGAGTTAACGAAACCCTTGGAGTTTGCGGATTTTCAGGAGCGATTATTGCGGACATTACCGGCGGATCTCCCTCTCTATGATTTGGAGTTGGTGGACATCAAGGCTCCTTCGGCCAACAAGCTCCTCGAGGCGGCGGAATATACGTTAACCCTCACCACTGAGGCAGCCGATCCCCAATGGCAGGATTGGGTGACGGCGGTTTGGGAGCGTGAGGAATGTTGGTTTGAGAAGCGGACAAAATCGGGGAAATTAAAATCGGTGAATTTGCGCGATCGCCTCTTGGCTTTAACCCTCATCGAGTCCCAAGGCTCAACGGCAAAAATTCACTATCGGGGTCAATGTCGCAACGATGGCACGGTATTACAACCGGAGCATTGTGTTTATCTCCTCAGTCAAATCAGCGGCGCAGCCATCCAGTTAGTCCACGCCCACCGGGAGCGGCTAATTTTGGCGTGATTCCCTTGTCTATCCCCCATTAGGGGCGAAAGGTTTAACTTTTTCGCCCCTCCATCTTGATCACAAATAGCCTCAGGAAAATGCCTCATTCTGCTCTCAACTTAGGATACCTAAAAAATGAAATAGTGCGTTCATGTTATTTTGATCTCTTCACGGTTGGTGCTGATGAAGATTGTTAAACCGTGCCATTTTTCACACCTAAAACCAGATCAATTTCACGTTTTAGATCACCATAGTTGACGGCTTGACCCAACGGCTGAAGCCGATTCAGCGAAACGCTCTTTTGATTGCCAAATACCTCATTTAGTTTTTCTGTCGCAACAACGATAAATGACCATTTATCCAGATTAAGAATGTTGACCTTTTGCGTGTCCTGCTCCTCGTAAACACAAAAAATATAACAATCAGCACTACGACTCTCTTGGTCAGCCATGACATTTTCTTTAGAATCCCATCCTCTTTTTTTGGCGATATCAAAATTAATTTTTGATAGTTTTCTTTGCTGCCAACTTTGAACATAGGCTGATGATTTTACCTCAATCTTTTTATCGCCATACGTTAAATCGACTGCATCCCATTCAATTCTCGGTTGGTGTGTCAAATTTAATGCCACTGCAACCAAAAATTCAGCAAACACAGAACGATTCCGATTAGACAAGATATCAGAATAAGCCCAAGCCCAAAAATCTTGAACTGTCACATTGGCTTCTGAAACTAGCTCTGAACCACTAAGTTTTGATATTTCCATACCTTTTGCCCATCAACTACTAGATTTACAGCCTTTAGCGGAAGCCCTCGGGGAGGGCATTACTTGGCAGAAGTAACGAGGAATACGGTCTCTCTACTCTCTACTCTCTTCTCTCTATCACTAGAATTTAGAGAATTGGTATTATTTAGACGGCAACTGCTTAATAAATGTCCGGTAAAACTGCTCATGGCAACCTGAATAATTGTCCATTCCTCTTTTTGTTAAATATCCACTCTTACCAGTATGTGGATTTTTAACATAGCTATAAATTACCTTTGAAGCATCAGGATTTTCACGCCAACTTATATTAAATGCTGCATACTTTGGGAAGAAGGTCATCCTTGTGTAAGCATCAATGTGGTCGTGAATCCACCAAGCTAAAGCCGTCCAATCTTGAGTCTGTTCATAGTATGGAATAAATGAGGTGACAACAATACAAGCTGTTGCCCCCATATACCCTTCTGAGTCTCTCACATCCCAAATATGTCCTGCATAGTTAGACTCATTGCTACCGCAATTGTACTGGTTCTTACGCTCTGCGCCTTTAGCATTCACTGAACAAGACCGATAAGCTGAGCGAATGCTGATACGACCAAGGATATCTTGAATGGGTTCAAGCACCTTCTCACACAGGTTTTTGCCTGCGGCGATCACTAGCTCAGGGTTATCAGGAATATTAGGAATCCCCTCGATTTGCGAGATTTCTGAATACAAAAACTCCCGCATAAAAAAGCTTTTGGAGAGCTGGACTCTCCCCAACTCTTCCAAAGCTTTAACCGTTTGTAGTTTTCTCATCAGTTAAATCAAAAAAGTAGTCGGTATTTTGGTTGAATTGTGTCTGACGCACCGTTCACGAACACAATTAGTCTTGACCTGCGGAATGTGAGCTAAATATGGGGCTGTGGGTAGTGCTTTATTCCAGCAACCAACCAAATATCAAACCTACAGTTAAATTTAGCTCATGGGCAAAGGCAGGAACTGGCAATCTTTGCCCTGACTGATCAAATACTTCTGGTTGCTGTTTGGGCAAATAGACAAAAATAGTTTGCTCATCGGGGTCAATTAACCAACCCATTTGAGTGCCATGATTGAGACAATGTAGAATATTTTTGGTGAATTTTGTTTGGCTTTGGTGAGGGGATAGGATTTCAATTGTCCAGTCAGGAGCCGTTGAAAAGGTATTCGCAACTTGACCGTTTTGGTCACGGGGAATTTTTTGCCAAGTAAACACAGACACATCGAGAACCGTGGAGCGTTGGGCTTGCCCTTGCGGAGCAATATCGCCAAACGTGCAACGCAGTTCTGAGAATGCTCGTGCAATTTTCTGGGGCTTAAGCGCAACATTGATCGTGGTCGAAAACTCAGTTTGAATAGTGCTGTGCTTTCCCTGTGGCATTGGCTTCTGGATAATCTGCCCATCAATATATTCGCTGGCAGGCTTCGTTTCCGGCAGCGTCAGGAACTCCTTTAAAGTAATCAGTCTAGATAGAGCTTGTATCATGGGAGTGATTAGGATTTTCAATCAATAGCCCTTCATTAACAGCAGATAGGTTTAATTCTGCGTCTGCCGAAACAAAAATGATCGGCGACAGCCCACTAGCAACACAAATTTCATTGATTGCACATCCTGCTGCTAGCTGAACAGCATCATAACCCCGTAACCCTTGTGTCTCAGCTAGTGCCATAGCCGAGCTAATAATTCCTTCTGTAATTTCAATGACTTGATAGTCAGCGTGTAAATCACTCCTCAATTGATTAAAAACTAATGCTGCATCGGCTGTAGCAATGCTACCGCTACGCGCCCTTCGTGTAATTGCTGCAACAATTTCAACCGCTGTTATCGCTGCAACAAAAAATTCATGTTCTACTGTTGAATCAAATAAATCCAAAACCCAAGCTGAACCAGTTTCGTTGATATATCGCTTGACCAACGCACTACTGTCTAGAAAGTAGACTGACATCTAGCGGCGTTCCTCGATGATTGTTTGAGAAATATGTTGATCTTGAACCAGGATAAGAGGTTCCCGTGCCCTCCTTTCAAACTTTGGGTTCTTAATTTGCCGAACCAAACCAGATCCTACTAATGCTTGATGGAATGCTGCTTGCTTTGTAGAAACTTTGTTATCTTGCAAATATCCTTGAATTACCTGACTAAGCTGCTGTAGCTCGGATGGCTCTAGCACCTGCAATTGGTTAAGAATTTGGTTGAGAACTGTTTGCGGCATTGTCTTTTACCTTGGACTGGGTTTGCTACCTAACCATCCACTCTACAAAACTAATGTTATTTTCTTAGCACTCTTAAAATTGAAGTAGGCCATTTGTTACCATAGCGGATATAAAATTCTACAGTGGAAGGCTTGACAGTTTCATAGTTAAATTTTACCTCGGTAAAACTAATTTTTTTATCCTTTATTACAAGAAGATCGGGTGTTCCATTTTTATCTTTAACCATATAAGCAAGCTCCTTAAATTCTGATGGTGACATCAGATATTTAAGCCTTTCTATGAGCATCTTGTCATCTTCTGATAATTTTGATGAAAAATTCTGCCAATAAAATTCAACTCCAATACATCGATAGCCACCATTCACTCTTGAACGATAAACTTCATAACCTCTGTCTTTATAATATTCCTCTGCAATCGATTCAGGATTTCCACTTTGAGTAATCGTAATTTCTGAGTAAGGAATTTTCGATAACTCATAGTAAAATAGCTGGGTAAAATCGCGAAACAGATATAGCTTCTCTTCACGACCCATAGACGAGAATTTTTCTTCATCAATCTCTACTACTTTTTTTCTTCGTCCCATGACTCTATATTTTTTTGCTTAATTATTAATTAGTCAGGAATTAGCAGCCTAGCTGATTTAACGTGATACAAGCTAAAATTCTTCTAGGAGTGAATTTGCTGAAATCGTAGCATATGGATATCCATATGCCAAAAAATGTTGTAAAGAAAAAGCTGATAATTCTAACTGATCTTGATCAGTCCAAGTATCGCTTTCATCGACAACAGATTGATTTTGCTGGGTCAAGCCATTTAAAATCAGTGCGGCTAACTGTAGTAAGACAGTGGGTGGCAAGATCCGAGTGATGTAGGCATACACATCTTCAATGGTTGGCGTAGCAGCAGGCATGATCACCGTTGTTTCAGGGTTTCCCCTGCATTCTAGCAAATGGTCTTCTGGGAAGGCTTGCAGAAAACACAGCAAGTTCTTTCCTCGCCTTCCTCTGCCCATGCCATGACATCGGCCATGGCACGAGCGGGATTTAGAGAGGGGGGATTACTCCTCCTTATTGCCAAACACCATCTGTAAAATCATCGTCGGGCTACCTTGGCGGTGGTATTTGTCCGCCCAAGCCCGGATCACCTGATCCAGTTCCGCCTGAGCCGCTGGCAGATCCTCCGGGGGAATATCTAACTCCTCCAATAACCGCATCACCGGCGGCTTCTCCTCCGCCCAATCCCGCATCAGTCGGAAAAATCGCGCCGTATCCTCCACCACCGTATAGGCCCGCTCCTCAGAACCAGAAGGGGAATAGGTGGGCCGCAACAGGGCATAGAAAGGCAAACCCCAAGGGTTATCCACCCGCATCACCGTCCCCGAATAGATCAGCCGCCGTTTAATATGCTCACCCAGCGCCTCACTCATCGGCATTTGTCGCTCTGGGGGGAGGTCTTCCTGCGATCGCAAATGTAAAAACTCAATCAACTCAAAAAACTGGAACGAATTAATCAGTTGAGCATTGGGGATATCTGCCGGCAATTTTTCTTCAATGTACTGCTTTTGCTCACCCGTCAGATTCGTTTGCACCAGGCGAGAGCGCCCCCCCGGCCAGGGATATTTCTCCAACCATACATAGGGGAACTGGATGAGATAGCGGGGTTCTTGGGAACCCAGCATCTTTAATAACTTGCCCTTCGTCAACGCTTCGCGAATCTCCTCAACAATCACCTTGACCCGTTTCGGCTCAATATGATGGAGATGCCCCGTCATGCGGATATTTTCACCCTGTTCAACATAGGTAGTGTAAATCGCACATTTAGCCGCCGTCGCTGCCGCATCGAGGAACGCACCATGGCGATGGCCACTGGTGCGCATCGCACTAAAGGCCAAATAAAAGAGGATTTGATCCATCGCACTGGGGTCGAGGCTTTTGATCAAATCAAGATCAGTGGAAAGGGGTAATGATGACATGGTTAGGGAATTACCAACTGCGTGTTTCAAAATGGCTCGGCAAGGCTTCAACACACCCCCACCTAGCCCAAATTAACTCCAGCACCCTAATGCCAAATCACGAATACTTCCAGTATAGGGGTTAGATTCGGCACTGTCAGAGGGAGAGCAGCCTACATTGCCCCCCCACAATATCACAACCCCTTACCAGATCAGCGTTTTGCCAATTTCTTGGTATCAATTTTCCGCAGGCGAATCGATTCCGGTGTGACTTCCACCAGTTCACCCGGGCCAATATATTCCAGCGCCCGCTCCAGACTCATTTCAATGGGGGACTGGAGTTGCACCAGCTCATCCCCACCGGCAGCGCGGTGGTTGGTCAATTGTTTGGCTTTGCAGATATTGAGGTCGAGGTTTTGGGGGCGGTTATGCTCACCGATGATCATGCCCTTATAGACCTTCGTACCCGGTTCAATGAAGAACACGCCGCGATCTTCCGCATTTTTGAGGGAGTAGAACGTGGCTGTGCCTTCCTCAAAGGCGATGATCACACCGTTATAACGGGTTTCCAAGTCACCCACTAAGGGACGATACTCCAAAAAGCTATGGTTCATAATCCCTTCCCCCCGACTGAGGCGGATAAATTCTCCTCGGAAGCCAATCAGCCCCCGAGCCGGGATCACAAACTCTAACTGAGTGCGGCCATTGATCCCCACCTGCATATCCTGCATTTCTCCCTTCCGTTGCCCTAGCCGCTCAATGCAACTACCGACGGCATTTTCCGGCACATCCAAAACGAGATATTCAAAGGGTTCGCAGGGTTGGCCGTTGATTTCGCGATAAATTACCTGGGGTTGGGACACTTGGAATTCATAGCCCTCGCGGCGCATCGTTTCAATCAGAATCCCTAGATGCAGTTCCCCCCGACCGGAAACAGCGAATTTATCGGGGGAGTCGGTTTCTTCCACCCGGAGGGCGACGTTGGTTTCCAGTTCGCGGTAGAGGCGATCGCGCAGTTGCCGGGAGGTGACGAATTTGCCCTCTTGACCCGCAAAGGGGGAATCATTGATGGAGAAATTCATTTGCAATGTGGGTTCATCCACATTGATCAGGGGCAAAGCTTGGGGATTATCGGGGCAGGTGATGGTTTCGCCAATATTGGCATCGGCAAACCCGGCCACCGCGACGATATTCCCAGCGGAAGCTTCGGCAATTTCCACCCGTGCCAAGCCCTCAAACCCAAGGAGCTTACTCACCCTCATTTTGACAATGCTGCCATCATCCTTATAGAGGGCGGCTTGCTGGCCGGCTAAAATCTTGCCGTTGTGGATGCGACCGATCACGATCCGGCCTAAATATTCCGAATAATCCAGTGTGGTGACTTGCAATTGCAGCGGCTTTTCAGGATCGCCGGCCGGGGGCGGAACATGCTGAAGGATGGCATTAAACAGCGGCTCCATATCCTTGCCTTCTTCTGCCAAGGTGGGCTTGGCATAGCCATCTAAGCCCGAAGCGTAGAGGGTGGTGAAGTCGCATTGATCATCATCGGCCCCCAGTTCGACAAACAGATCAAAGACTTTATCAACAGCAATATCAGGGTCAGCGTTGGGGCGATCGATTTTGTTCACCACTAGGATCGGGCGTAGGCCTTTTTCAAGGGCCTTTTTGAGCACAAATCGGGTTTGGGGCATGGGGCCTTCGTTGGCATCAACAATCAGGATGCAGCCATCCACCATGCCGAGCACCCGCTCCACTTCACCGCCAAAGTCGGCGTGGCCAGGGGTATCCACAATGTTGATCAGGGTTTCTTTGTAGCGAACGGCGGTGTTTTTAGACAGAATCGTGATCCCCCGTTCCCGCTCTAGGTCGTTGGAGTCCATGACGCAATCCGGGACATCTTCGCCTTCCCGGAAAATTCCGGATTGTTTGAGCAGGGCATCAACGAGGGTGGTTTTGCCGTGATCGACGTGGGCGATGATGGCGACGTTGCGAATGGGAAGAGACATGGTTGACCTCAAGGAGGGACAAAAAAACTATAGATTTCTTAACATTTTAGCGGATGGGGGGTCAGGACGGGGAATCTGGGCGGCAAAGGTGAGTAGAAGCGGCTTCTGCTGCGTTTTCGTGCGGGATTGCCTTGCCCATGCCTAGGCGGGTTTTCATGCCGGTTCCGGAAAACTGGCTATAGTTCACCAACAGGTGTGCCACATTTGCCAAGAGGGGATCGGCACGGTTTAGGGCTTGGAGGGTGACATCCCCCACGAAACCATTGAGATAGCCCCGCTGGAGTGGATGGGTGCGGGTGCGGATTTGGTGACGTTTGAGGGCGATCGCTTCCCCAAAGTATTGCACCAACTCATCTCCCCCTAAATAAACCGGGGCAAAATGATTCCACCGCTCTAGCCAACTGCGCAACATTAAACTAGGTACGGGTAAGGGCAGGTGTAAACGTTGCTGGGAAAAGGCGGTCGGGGTGAGAAATTTGAGGGTGAATTCCCGCAGCGGTTCGGGGTCTTGGGCGACCTGCTCTGTGTAGAGTTGTTCGTAACTGGTGAGGGTATGGGTGCGATCAGTGATGGCAAAATTGGCTCCTAAAAATGCCAGTTTTTCCCCCAGATCGAGGTTGAGAATACGGTTGCTGCTGTCTGGAGTAAGGCCACAAAGGGAAAGTTCATAGGTTTCCTCTGGGTCGAAACTGATAAAATCCCCGGAGCCGTGCGATCGCCCCAACAGCCCCGCAAAACTCGTACTGGGAACCGTCTCATCTCCCAACGTTAACCCCATTTTGCCATGGAGAATCTTCACCAACTCCAGCCCGTAGGCACGGGGTAGAGCAATTGATTCAAGGGGCGAAAGTTGCCAAGCGGCGCAAATCAGCATAATTTTAAATCTTTTTAAGTTTCACCCAACCCAAAGGATAACGCAGTTCACCCTTAGAATTTTTGACAGTACGCCGCGACTTAGGAGCTTCAAAGCCCGGTGCTTTTATTCCACAACTATCCCGAATTTCTGAGCGCAAGTCTGGCTGAAGCAAACTATTAATTGTTGTCCCCATCATCCCCGTTCCCCACCCTAATCGGAGATGGTGATCACAATTGGGTTCTGCATAATATTTATCCCAAAGCAGATCAAAATTCAAATTTTGAGTATAGCCAATTTTTTCCCAATATGCAGCCTCTAAATCCCATTGCTCTTGAGCAAACTCTTGGCAAATGCTTAAAAGTTTATCTAAATCCTTAAAAGGCAGAGACATCCCATTTTTATGGCGAAATTTTGCCAATAATTCATGATCGAGGGTGATTGTCAATTCAGTGCGAGCATTAGCCACTAACTCAGTATAAATTGAAGCCCTAGATTTTGCTTTCCAGTCTTCAAAATGACTCGACACCACAACTTCACTCACAACCGCTGCATTAAAAGTCTGTTTTTTACCACTTTTCGCTGTTAATGTCTTTTTTTCTAAAGGATCTGAGTCTGTGACATGAATTGCCCGCATAAAATCAGTATTGGGGCCGGTTTTATCGCTTCCTCGATTCCCCACTAGGGAAAAATTGGTAAACAATTCATCCATGAAGGCTTTATCATCATAAAATTTTGCTTTAGTTTTATCTCTTAAATCTCCCATCGAAGCCTGAAGCTGTTTTTCGATCTCACTCCGCCGCTTATTTTGAGGGACATGATACTGATTTTCATGTTTCAGGAGGTGATAAGCAATGGCCGTCCGGATTGCGCCTTTAATCGATGAACCCGGAATATACAACTGCCCCATACCATTGCGAATCATTGGCCGCAAATCCGTAATCTGGCCCTCTACCCAATTGCGACTAGAAAGATGTGTGGGAAAA
>RECT01000232.1 GCA_007693875.1 Spirulina sp. DLM2.Bin59 | reverse complement strand
GTTGGGGACATTTGGGGGGGGAAAAGGGGTCAAGGAAGATGGCATCGGCCTGTTGGCCTTGGCGGATCACCGTCGGCAGGGTTTGGCGGGCATCCCCCAGATGGAATCGAGCATTGAGCGTCGGGGTTTCCACCTGATGATCCTGGCCAAGACGAATCAGGAGGGGTTGGAGGGTTGTCGGCCAGGGGTCAAGGTGAGCCGTCGCTGCCTGGGCTGGCCGGTCATCAAGATCAAAGGCGGTCAAGTCAACATGACAATGGGGATTCACCGCCCAAATGGCTGCCAAGGCCGCCGCGCTGTTGTAGCCCAAGCCATAGCAAACATCGAAGATGCGGATCTGGTTTTGCCGTTGGGGAAGTAATTTCACCCCACAGGGGCCAACGAATTTCCCCGCTGCCTCCTGGGCCGCTCCCCCTTGGGAATGGAACCGTTCACCAAATTCTGATGAGAAAAAGGTGATCGAGCCATCCGCAGTTCTTTCAGGAAAAAAATCACCCATTGTGGTGTTGTCTCATCATTTTTGAGGCCAAGGCCGCAACTGATATTCTAGCCTCCAGGGTTGCCCTTAGGTCGGGGCAAGGCGCAAGGCGATCTCCTCTCTGATCCCCAAAATCCCTTAGGATAATGAAATTCCCAACCCCTAACCCCCCCTATGGTTCACACCATCGGCATGATCAGCAGTTACCGCAGCCTCAATCAATGGGATTGGTTGTGGAACCAAACTCCCCATCCCTGCGGTCGTTGGGGCGACATTCAACTCCTCGCCCCCGTTGAAAATCCTGACTACCTCCTCCTTTATAATTTCCACGATTTCCCCATTGATCCCGCTCCGATTCCGCTTTGGCAGCGGTGGCGGCGCAGTGTGCGGGCCCAACGTCGGCAGCGGTTGGCCCACAATGAACAGGTGCGCTATCGTCTCGCCCAAGTACCACGGGAGCGGATGATTTCCACTGTGCGGGAACCACCTTTTCCCGAGAAGAAGGGCGATCGCATTCGTCAATATGTCCAAGCCCAGGATTATTGTCGCCAGGTTTTTGGCCCTGATGATTGGGCTCCAATCCCCCACTATATGCCGGCGATTTGGTATTACAATCGCAGTTTTCAGGATTTAAACGGGTTCCCACCGCCACTTAAAACGGAGCGGTGTTGTTGGATTACTTCTGGCATTGCTCGCACGGTTCACCACCGCCGCCGCCTTGATTTTCTCCGTCTTCTTCAGGATCAGGGGGTGTCTTTCGATTTGTATGGCCGGGATTTGCCCCCTGGTTTACACAGTCGGGGCACGGTGTTTAATAAGGCGAATATTCTCGCTCCCTATTATTACAATTTGGCTATTGAAAATTATGCCGATAATGATTGGTATGTGAGTGAGAAGTTATGGGATGCGCTGTTGGGTTGGTGTTTGCCGATTTATTACGGTGGCCCGGCGGCGGATAAACTTTTGCCGCCCGGGAGTTTTTTGCGGTTGCCGAGTTTGGATGAGGCGGGGGTTGCCTATATTCGGGAGGTGACGGCGAATCTGGATGCTTGGCATGAGGCGAGGGAGGCGATCGCTGAGGCCCGCCAAATCATCCTCCACAAGTTAAATCTGGTGAATTGGCTCTCGGAGTTGATCGATTGAAATCGGCTAACAAGGCGCTGCACTCGGAAAATTTTTCCGCTGCGCTCTAAAATTGCCGGTGATCTGGGGGCGAAAAGTTTAAACCTTCGCCCCTAGGACTACTTCACGATCGCCCCAAAATCTCCCAAAATTCGGGCATGGTTGCGGATTAACCCCAATAAATTGAGGCGATTGGCTTGGATCGCCGGATCCTCCGCCATCACTAAGACGCTATCTTCACCGTCAAAAAATCGGGTCACAGCGGGAGAAATCGCCGCTAATCCATCCACTAACCGCTGATAATCCCGCTCCGCTTGGGCTTGCTCCGTTTGGGGAACCAAGGCACAGAGGGCGGTATAGAGAACCTGCTCTGATTCCTGCTCGAAAAGATCCGGCTGGATCACCTCCTGGGGATCGAGGGGATCCGTGGGGAGTTTTCCCTTGCTGGCAAGACGGGTGGAGCGGTTGACGGTTTCGTAAAGGATGTCGAGGTTTTCACTATTGCGCAGATGTTGGATAAATTGGGCACGATCGCGCAGATCCAATAAGTCCTGAAGGGCGCGGCTATGGTATTCCGGATCCTCTTCCCCCAAAACCGCATTCACCAGATCATAATCAATGCCCAATTCATCCTGTAGGAGGGTGCGCGATCGCTGCACAAAGAAACTGATCAACGCTTCTAGGGGGGAACCATAATCGGGATGGCCACTCACAAAAGCTGCTGAAAATTGGGTGAGCAAATCCAACAGATTTAACTCCAAATTGCCATCCCAAATAATATTCACCACCGCATTAGCCGCCCGCCGTAGGGCAAAGGGATCAGAGGAGCCGGTGGGGATCAAGCCTAAACCGAAGATACTCACTAAAGAATCGAGGCGATCGCCTAAACCCACCAATTGCCCCGCCAGGGTTTGGGGTAAATCATCATCAGCCCCACGGGGCAGGTAATGCTCAAAAATTCCCCGCGCCACTGCTGCCGATTCCCCACTGACAAGGGCGTATTTTTCCCCCATAATCCCCTGCAATTCCGGGAACTCATAGACCATTTGGGAGACGAGATCCGCTTTACAGAGCAGGGCGGTGCGCTCTACTGTGGCGGTTTCTGAAGCGGGTAATTCCAACTGACGACACATTTCAGCAGTGAGATCGAGAATGCGATCAACTTTGATCTGCATTGACCCTAAATCCGCCTGAAAGGTAATCGTTTCCAACTGGGGCAAATTCGCCTCTAAGGGTTCATCACAATCGGCATCATAGAAAAACTTACCATCCGCCAAACGGGCGCGGATCACCCTGGCGTTCCCCGTGGCGATCAGGTCAGCCTTTGCGGGATCGCCGTTGGCGATGGTGATGAAGTGGGGCAATAGGGAGCCGTCGGCGGTTTGGATCGGGAAATACCGTTGATGTGTCACCATCACCGTGGTGATCACCTCCGAGGGGAGTTTGAGGAATTCCGCCTCAAAGTTACCCACAACGGCCTGAGGTGCTTCCACCAGGTTGATCACTTCATCCAAAAGATCCACCGGAATAATTGCCTCCCCCTGGACAGATTGGGCGGCGGTTTCGATTTGGGCGATGATCGCCTCCCGCCGTTCTTGGGGATCAACAATCACCCCCGCCGCCGCCATGGTGGCCTCATAGGCGGCGGGATGGGGGATCGTCACGGGCTGAGGATGGAGGACACGGTGGCCCCAGGAGGTGCGATCGCTCTCGATCTGCTCCGAACCATTGACCAACACCACCGGCAACACCGCCTCATCCCACAGCGCCACTAACCACCGAATCGGCCGGGGAAACCGTAACTCCCCATCCCCCCACCGCATAAACCGGCGGCCCTCCAATTGGGTGATCCATTGGGGGATCAGGTCGCGGAGAATGTCCGGGGCGGGTTGGCCGGGGATCTGTTTATCAATGAAAATGAATTCCCCCTTGGGGGTATCTCGCTGCGTGAAATCTGCCACCGTCACCCCCTGTTTTTGAGCAAATCCCAGGGCGGCGGCGGTGGGTTCCCCATCGCGATAGGCGGCCTTGACCGGGGGGCCTTTGATTTCTTCGTGGCGATCAGCCTGCTGGGCCGGAACGCCAGTGAGGAGCACCGCGAGGCGGCGGGGGGTGGCGTAGAGGGCCACCGCCTCGGGGGTGAGGTGAGCGGTTGCCAGGCTATTGGGGATCAGGCGTTGCCATTGGGCGATCGCACTGGCGACAAAATCAGCGGGTAATTCTTCAGTACCCACTTCGAGGAGAAAATTCGGCATTGTGGTTGATGGAGGTTGAGGGTTTTGGGGTTTGGCAAGCTCCCCCTTAACAGTTTAGTGGCTGATGGGGCCATCCTAGGGGCGGCGCAGTTCGAGCCAATCCCGGCCCAGTTGGATCGTAATGTCTGAACTTAACTCGCCGGTACTTTCTACCCGGATCTCGCCAATGCCTAGGGCCAATTGGATCTGAGCCGCCGCCCCCTGATCCCCCTTTTGGGCAATGATCCGCGTCGTTTCCAGGGGTTCATTCCAATTACTGCCCATGAAAAAATTGCCGTAGCCCTCGGCCCGCAAGGTTTCCTGTAGGGCGGCGATCGCCCCCTCACTCCCCGTACTATTTTGAATGCCAATACGCACCCTTTGGGGTGAGCCATCGGCCACCGGGCCGCTCCCCTGCTCAAAATGGTTCGCCATAATGCGGCGAATTTCCCGCTGGTTGGGGAGCCAATAGCTAATTTCGTTTTCCCCCGTACCATTAAAGGCCCCGGGCAACATCAACATCTGCACATCATCCCGCTTCGTATTGGCCGCAAACCCCACCAAAGCCGCCAATTCTTCCACCGTCAGATTGGTATCAATATTTTCCTGAATCACATTAAAAACCCGGGGCAATTTCAGCAGCGTTTGGGGCCGCAGGGCCTGCTCAATCACCGCCCGGATCAGGAGTTGCTGCCGCTGTACCCGACCAATATCCCCAAAGCGATCGTAACGGAACCGCAAAAACTGAGAGGCTTTATCGCCATCTAAATGCTGTTCCCCTTCTTTAAGATCAATATAAAGCCGTTGGCTATGGTCGGTGTATTTCATGTCTCTGGGGACGTAGAGCGTCACGCCCCCCAGGGCATCGATTAATTTTTCCACCGCTTGGACATTAATCCGCACATAACGGTCAATGGGCACACCATTGAGCAATTGGCTGACGGCCCGGGCCGTTAGGGGAGCGCCGCCATGGAGGTTGGCGGCATTAATTTTGATTTGGCCGTAACCGGAGAGGCTGACGGGGGTATCCCGGGGAATCGAAAGGGCCGTAAGTTTATAGCGGCTGGGGTCAAACCGGACAAGGATCATCGTATCCGATAGACCTTCCACGGAATCCACCACTTGGTGATAGCCCAAAGCTGGGGGCGCATCGTCAAGATCACCACTGAGCACCTTTGTGCCCAGGATCAGGACATTAACGGGGCGGGTCAGTTTGGGGAGACTGAGGCTATCGGAGGTGATCGAACCCCCTTGGGAAAAGAGGGCGTTATCCTCAGAGGAAAGGAGGATACGACGGAGGGGAGTAGCAGAGAGGGAAATGGCTAAGATTGCCCCTGCCATTGCCGAAACCACACCAATCCCCGTGAGTCCCAACCAAATCCAAACCCAGCGAGGGTTTTGCTTGCCATGGGCACGGCCTTTTTTGCGATATTTTCGCGGCGCTGTGCCAGGGCGGACGGGTTTGGATTTGACTTGACTTGGTTTAACCACGAATTTTTACCACACCATTACAACGGGCAATTTCCCCAGTAATTTAAGCGCAACCCTAAAGGGGTTGCAAGATTTACTACAGTATTCTTGCGGCAGTTTTGGCACAAAATCGGGATGGGAAACAGGGAAATTGAGCCAAAGTCCACAGGATGTTTTTTCGATTGTACGGTACAGGTCGAAATTGGCATAGATGGGGAAGGAAGGAGGCGGGATCTCCCCTAGACTATTCCCCCCCCGGCAAGCGAGGGTTTTTACCCTGCCAAACCTGAAACATGAGCCCAAGGCAGGTTAAGACGTAAATACTGCTGAGGGTTCCCTCAAAAAACAAGAGGCGAAATTGCCAAACCTGATCCGGGGCTTGGGTTGCGCCAAGGCTGAAGGCGGCGATCGCTGCCAACCAGATCAGAAATAACCGCAGGGCCAGGCGGCTGGCTTGCCGTTGTTGGGGAGAGGTTTGGGGTTGCCAGAGCCACCAGAGGGCCGGCAATGGGCCCAGGAAAGGAATCAGCGTAAACCACAATTGCAGCTTAGTGAGGGGGCGTTCAGCAAAGGGATCAGGAAGAGGGGAGGGTTTCATGGGAAGTAGGAAGTAGAAAGTAGGGGCGAAAAACCTTTCGCCCTCCGGTGCAAACTAACAAAAATTGAACCGTTCCCCATTCCCCGTTCCCCGTTCCCCATTCCCCATTCCCCATTCCCCACCCTCAACGACTTTGAAAAATATTCTGCACCATCGGTTTTGCCAAGGCCGCAGCCTGATCTAAAGCTGCCACCTCCCCATCATAGAGTCGCCACCCCATGGCCCCGGCATTTTCCTGGGCTTGGGCAATGGTTTTTGCGCCGGGGATCGGGATTGTGCCTTTGCAGATGCACCAATTGAGGGCAATTTGGGCGATGGTTTTGCCTTTTTCCTGGGCTAAATCGGCTAAACATTGGCGCAACGGCTCCATGCTTGGCAAAATTTGCCGACAGACCACCCCCCGCAAGCCCGAGGGATAGGGGCCGGTGGGGGTGTATTTGCCGGTGAGTAACCCCAGGGCGAGGGGGCTATAGGCGATCAACTGGATACCGAGGCGATCGCACTTCTCCTTTAACCCCAATTCTGTGACGGGATAGGTGGAGAGGAGGGAATACTGCACTTGGAGGGAGGCGATGGGAACATGGCGATCGCCCAACCGCTCATAGGCCCACTGCAACCGCCGCGGCCCAAAATTCGATAACCCCACCCCCTGCACCAATCCCTCCCGATACAGTTGCGCCAACCCATCCAAGAGCGGCCCCTCCTGCCAAGGGAAATAATTAGCCGTTGACCAATGCAATTGCACCAAGTCAATGGGCCGCCCCAACCGCTCCGCCGAAGCTGCCGCCGCCTTCACCATCGCCGCCGCCGTCAACCGCCAGGGGTAGGGGGCCAGTTTTGTGGCAATGCAAATTTTTTCCCGGTTCGGCCCTGGGTATTGCCGCGCAAACCGTCCCAATAACAGCTCACTTTGGCCCTTTAATTTCCCCGTCCCATAGGAATCCCCCGTATCAAAAAGCGTCACCCCCCGCCCCACAGCATAATTAAACGCAGCTTGGAGCGCCTCATCCATTTCAGGCCGGTAATCCCAGAGGAGGCGATTGCCCCAGGCCCAAGTGCCGCAGCCCAGTTCTGGCCAAAGTATCCCAGGAGATAATGGGGTTGTTTGCATCGCATCACGGATCATCAGCTTTGCTTGCCTCTGGGCAGTGCCACAACGGAACTCGGGTTTTTAAAGAAAAAATAGTACAAAATGTTTATCTTTTCGCAAGGGTTCGGGAGATCATCGGCAAAGCTGGATAAAAATTTAAAAGCGCCAGGGTGCATTTTTGTCAAAATTAGCTAGGATGATGCTTGTCCAAGTATGATCTGTTTTGGATAGAGAACAAGGGGACGATTGAGCCAGTTATTGCCCGTTGCCACGGGACTGTCGAACGACTGAATCACCGATTCACTCTATTCTCTTTTAACTCAATAATAAACGGTTTGGAGAATATCTAACGATGAAACGTTCTATCGCTTTTTTGGCCCTGTTGCTCGCTGTCTCTTCCCTAGCCTTGACGGCTTGTGGAGGTGCTGAAGAGGTTCCCACTGAAGAACCCCCAACGGAAGAACCTGCGGCTGAATAAATTAGCGATTTATTCAAAATCATGATTGCAGCCCTTTTGCGAATCCTGTAGAACCACCTCAAAGTCCCTCTCCCGCTCTGGGAGAGGGATTTAGGGTGAGGGGATCTCTTCAGCAATTACTGACAAGCGATAACAGTTAGATCTCGATACAGTTAAGCGTGGTGCTTGGTGCGCCTAGCGATATACGGGCAAGGTGAATTGAAAACAACTGCCTTTCTGGGGTGTGCTATCCACCCAAATATTGCCGTAGTGGGCTTGGATCACCTTCCGACAGAGGGCCAAGCCAATGCCAAAGCCTTCTTGGGCTTCATCCCGTTTGAGGCGGAAATGCCCTTCAAAAATCAAATCCCGTTTTTCCGAGGGAATCCCTAACCCTGTATCGGTGACGCTGATTTGGACTTTTTGCGCCGTGCGGTGCAGAATTGCTAGGGTAATTGTGCCTTGGGGTGGGGTGTATTTGATCGCATTTTCGAGAAGATTAATCAGTACCTGGCGAATCAGTTCCCCATCGGCATAAACAACGGGTAAATCCTGGGGAATATCCCGAACGAGGGTTAAATCCTTAGCGGTGAAGCGATCGCCTAACTGGTTGAGGACATCTTCACAGAGGGGCTGAAGGGCTAAACTGCGGAGTTGCAAATTTAAGCCACTGTTTTTGCCCTGGGCTGCCTGTAGAATATCGTTGATCATCCGGTTCATCACCCGGAACTGGGTGCGGGCGTGTTTATAAAGTTGGCGTTTTAATTGGGCCGCCCGTTCGGGGTCTTCGTGGGTGTGGGCCAGTTCGAGGGTTTCGACGGCGATCGCCGCCGCCGTTAAAGGACTGCGCAAATCATGGGCCAACATCGCCAGCACCTGATCCTTAAACTGCAATTGTTCATTGAGTTCGGCATTTTCCCGCTTGAGACGGAAAAGATCCTCGGCTAACCGAATTTCCGCCACAGAATAGCGATCGCTCTCCCCCTGATCCCCCGCCTGACTCCTGGCATCCCGCTGCCACTGGGGCCACCACCGCTTCACCTGGGCCACCAAATCCCCCCCCGCTAAGGTTTGGCGCGGGGCCGGATAAATTTTCACCAAGGAAGGAGCCGCCACTAACCGAAAATGTTCCGCCAGATCAGGATTTTCGCTAATTTCCAGTACCTCTAACGCCAGATCATGCTGTTGCTGCAACCCTTGCAAATAGGCTTGAATTTCCTGGGCATAGCCTTGGCTTGCCGCCCGTTCATCCACAAACAGCAAGAGCTTCAGACAGTTAGCCGTCTCCACTGGAGGCGTAACACAGGGGGTTGGCTCAGGGGAATTAGAAGATCGCACAGCAACAATATCCTTGAGGAATAGGGACGAGCTAGGAAGACCCAGATGGAAAATGTCAAGATGACTTAATCTTATTTTAATATCTTCAGGCTGGCCGCTAACCTCACCCTTGAGGAGTTTGCTTGGGAATCTCCGTTTCGGCTTAGAATCTGAAGATAGCCTAAAGGCCCGGCCGGGTGACAGCCCCCTACGCCCAAAGGATCCGTAGGGGCGGTGCATTCCCAGCCTTTTTCCGCTGAACCTTTGACCCAACCCCCAAATTCCCATGGCTCTCGGCTACCTCGCCCTTGTTTTGCACGCTCATCTCCCCTTTGTTCGCCATCCAGAGAGTGACTATGTTCTCGAAGAAGAATGGCTCTTTGAGGCGATCACAGAAACCTACATCCCTCTCCTGAACATCTTCACAGGCCTGCGGCGGGATGGCGTAGATTTCAAAATGACCATGAGCCTCACGCCGCCCCTGGTGTCCATGTTGCAAGATCCCCTCTTGCAGGCGCGATATCTCAAACATTTAGGGCAGTTGCAAGAACTGGCGGAAAAGGAAGTCGATCGCAATCGTCACAATGGCCACCTGCGGTACTTGGCCGAGCATTATGTCCAAGAATTTGATACGGTGCGCCAAACCTGGGAGGGGTATCAAGGGGATCTGATCACGGCCTTTAAAAGCTTCCTCGATAGCAATAACCTCGATATCATCACCTGTGGCGCCACCCATGGCTATTTCCCCCTGATGAAAATGTATCCTCAGGCGGTATGGGCGCAAATTAAGGTGGCCTGTGATCATTACGAAGAAACCTTTGGCCGGCCCCCCAAGGGGATGTGGTTGCCGGAATGTGCCTATTACAACGGTGTGGAGCGATTGTTAGCCGATGCGGGCTTGCGCTATTTCCTCACCGATGGCCATGGCGTGATCTATGCCCGACCCCGCCCCCGTTTTGGCACCTATGCGCCGATCTTTACGGAAACGGGCGTGGCGGTGTTTGGTCGGGATCAGGAATCTTCGCAACAGGTGTGGTCTTCAGAAGTGGGGTATCCGGGGGATCCCGAGTATCGGGAATTTTATAAGGATATTGGCTGGGAATCGGAATATGAGTATATCAAGCCCTATGTGATGCCCAATGGTCAGCGCAAAAATGTCGGGATTAAGTATCACAAGATCACCAACCGGGGGGCGGGGTTGAGTGATAAGGCCCTTTATGATCCCTATTGGGCCAAGGAGAAGGCGGCGGAGCACGCGGGGAATTTTATGTTTAACCGGGTGAACCAAATCCAGCATTTGGAGGGGATCATGGAGCGGCCGCCCTTGGTGATGTCTCCCTATGATGCGGAGTTGTTTGGCCATTGGTGGTATGAGGGGCCGTGGTTCTTAGATTATCTGTTCCGCAAGAGTTGGTTTGATCAGTCCACCTATGCCCTCACCCATTTATCGGAATATTTGCAATTGGAACCCCATCAACAGGTGTGCCGCCCAGCCCAATCCAGTTGGGGTTATCAGGGGTTCCATGAGTTTTGGCTCAATCAAACCAATGCCTGGATCTATCCCCATTTGCATAAGGCAGCGGAGCGGATGATCGAGTTAAGCGGCCGGGAGGCGGCGGATGAGTTGCAAACCCGGGCGTTGAACCAGGCGGTGCGGGAGTTGCTCCTGGCGCAGTCGTCGGATTGGGCGTTTATTATGCGGACGGGAACGATGGTTCCCTATGCAGTGCGGCGGACACGATCGCACCTGATGCGGTTCAATAAAATTTATGAAGATTTGCAACAGGAAAAGGTGGATGCCGGTTGGCTGGAAAAGGTGGAGCAGATCGATAATATTTTCCCGAACCTGGATTATCGGGTCTATCGGGCTTATCAGGTTTAGGGGGCCTTCCCCCGGATTGGCGGGGAATCTTGGCAATATTGCAAATGATGGCTAAATGTAACGTAGGATGAAGGGGTGATCCCAAGCTTCTCATTCATCCCGTTGTTTTATGAAAATTCGTTGCGCTGCGTCTGAGCCGGTTACACTCCATGTTGAAGAAGAAATCATTCCGATTCATCATTATTTGCGCCAGCCTCAGCGGTTGGTGAATGCGATCGCCAATCCAAAATTAATGGAAGTGCTCGGGGGCGATCGCTATCGCCTCAAACTCAATCCCCTCAACCTCCTCAACCTCTACCATTTTCAGCCCACAGTGATCCTGGAGGTGAAGGCGGATAGTTACGGGATGATCTCAATCCGCTCCTTGGGCTGTGAAATTCGCGGCATTGATTATATTAACGATCGCTTTAGCCTCGAACTGAAGGGCCGCCTCATTCCCGTCAGGCGCAAGGGGCAAACCTATTTAGAAGGGCGGGCGGATGTGGTGGTGACTGTCGATGTGCCGCCGATGTTGTTGTTGGCTCCGGTTCCGGTGCTGGAGACGGCGGGGGTGGGCTTGGTGCAGGGGGTTCTCGGCCGCATTAAGGGGCGGATCCTCTCTCACCTGTTGGCGGATTACCACCACTGGGCCCACCAAGAAACCACTGGCTCTAATCCCCTGTGGCTGAATGGGGCAGAAAACCCCGCGAGTTAAGCCCTCACCCCCAACTTTTTCCCGTTATCGTTGTAGGGGCGAAAAATTTTTCGCCCCCAATTAATTTTTCGCCCCTCCATCAGCCCCCTTAGGGGGCAGCGGGGGATCCTTTTTAAAACTCAATGCCAGCCTGGGCTTTAACCCCCTGCTCCTTAAAGGGATGTTTCAGCAATGTCATCTCCGTGGCCAGATCAGCCCGCTCGATCAGTTCCGGCGGTGCGCCCCGGCCAGTGAGGATCACATGGGAATCGGCGGGTTTGGTTGCCAAACCCGCGAGGACGGTATGCACATCGAGATAGCCCAATTTGAGGGCAATATTCACCTCATCGAGTAATACGAGGCGATAGTCGGGATTTTGGATAAATTCCAGGGCGGTTTCCCAAGCGGTTTGGGCGTTGGCAATATCGCGATCGCGGTCTTGGGTTTCCCAGGTAAAACCCTCCCCCATAGCCCGGAATACCAATTGCTCCCCAAACCGCTCTAACACGGCTTTTTCCGCCGGTTCCCAAGCCCCTTTAATAAATTGGACGATCGCCACCCGATAGCCATGGCCCAGCGATCGCATCACCATCCCTAAAGCCGCCGTGGTTTTGCCCTTCCCATTGCCGGTATTGACAATGATCAGGCCCTTCTCCTGATTAGCGGCGGCCACCCTTTCCGCCTGTACCGCTTTGCGGCGTTGCATTTTCTGTTGATATTGTTCAGGGCTGAGGTTGTCGGTCATGGTGATGGAGGTTATGCGGGGGTAATGGTTAAACGGCCTTCGATGTAGAGCGCGGTGGGGCGTCCGCGCTGCCGTCGCCCTGATCGCCACGCTGTGCAGCCGGTCGATCAATACG
>RECT01000164.1 GCA_007693875.1 Spirulina sp. DLM2.Bin59 | reverse complement strand
GTTGGTCAGCGGGCCAGGTGGCGCTCACCTGGGTGAGAATGTCTAAATCCCGGAAGGTTTGCACCGCTTCGGCTCCGGCAGCGAGGGCCGTGGCGATCGTCGTCGTGGCGCGTAACACATCAATCACCACGGCACAGGCGGGGAGGTGATCCGTGGGGGTTAATTCGGGAGTGTGGTAAACGAAGATTTTCACAATGGTTTTTTTCCGGTGTGATCAAGGGCCAAAACCTATCTTAAGGGTGAAAGCTGCCCCCTCTCACCAACTTCAAGGTTAAGGCTCAGGTCAGGAATTCCCCCTCAGTCCCCCGATCAATCGGTGCAGAAACGGGGATTAAAACTCTAAAATAAAAGCAATTCACCGTTAGAGACTTGGCCCGGCCCCATGAATAAGCATTTTTCCCCCAGAGCAGCAGCCCGCAAAACCTGGTATTTCTTTTTGGGGATGGCCCTCGTCGGTTCCCTGCAATGGGCTAGCCCGATGGAGGCGATCGCCCAAACGGAGCCAAAAACCCTCTCCTATAGTGAGTTACTCCAACGGGTCGAAGAGGGCCAAGTCCAGAGTATTGAATATGACCCTGCTACGGGAGTTGCTCGGGTAATCCTGGCGGGGGATGGCAATCAGCCCCATACGGTGGATTTGTTCATGGAAAATCCCGAACTGATCGAGCAGGTGCGGGCCAAGAATTTAGAGTTTTTGGTGAAGCCCTCCACGGATCACAGTGGCACGTTTGGGGTGTTGGCACAATCAGTCCTACTGTTGGTCATTTTTGTCGTGGTGGTGATGATGTTTCGGCGATCGGCCGCTTCTTCGGGCCAGGCTTTTTCCTTTGGGCGATCGCGGGCCCGGTTCCAAATGGAAGCCAAAACCGGCATTTTGTTCGATGATGTGGCGGGCATTGACGAGGCCAAGGAGGAATTGCAAGAGGTGGTGTCTTTCCTGAAAGAAACGGAACGATTCACGGCCATCGGTGCTCGCATTCCCAAAGGTGTTTTACTCATTGGCCCCCCAGGGACGGGTAAAACGCTGTTGGCCAAGGCCGTAGCGGGAGAGGCTGGCGTGCCGTTTTTCAGCATTTCCGGTTCGGAATTTGTGGAGATGTTCGTCGGCGTGGGGGCTTCCCGCGTGCGCGATTTATTTAAAAAAGCCAAGGAAAACGCCCCCTGTTTAATCTTCATCGATGAAATTGATGCTGTGGGCCGGCAACGGGGCACAGGCATCGGCGGCGGCAACGATGAGCGGGAACAAACCCTCAACCAACTGCTCACAGAAATGGACGGTTTCGAGGGCAATACCGGTGTCATTGTCATTGCCGCCACGAACCGCCCCGATGTGTTAGATACAGCCCTGTTGCGTCCGGGCCGGTTTGATCGTCAGGTGATGGTGGATCTCCCCGATCGCCAAGGCCGGTTAAAAATCCTTGAAGTCCATGCCCGCACGAAAAAAATGGCCGCCGAGGTTTCCCTTGAAGTGTTGTCCCGCCGTACCCCCGGTTTAGCAGGGGCAGATTTAGCCAACGTGTTAAACGAAGCGGCGATCCTCACTGCCCGTCGCCGCAAATCGGAAATCACCACGTTGGAAGTAGATGATGCCCTCGATCGCATCACCGTCGGGTTAAAACTGAAGCCCCTCCTCGATAGCAAGAAAAAGTGCATTATTGCCTACCATGAGTTGGGCCACGCTCTCTTAATGACGCTGCTGGAACATGCCGATCCCCTCAATAAGGTGACGATTATTCCCCGTTCCGGCGGCATTGGTGGCTTTGCCCAACAGGTTCCCGATGAAGATATTGATATTGGCCCCACCCGTTCCTGGCTGTTGGACTTTATCACCATTGCCCTTGGGGGTCGGGCTGCTGAGGTGGAAATTTTCGGCACGGCGGAAATGACCCAGGGGGCGGCCAGTGATATCCAACAGGTGACGAAGTTGGCGCGGGATATGGTGACGCTCTATGGGATGTCGGATTTAGGCCAGGTGGCGTTAGAGATTCCCAATGGTCAGGTCTTTTTAGGGGGGAGTGATTGGAACCGCTCGGAATATTCGGAGGAATTAGCGGCGCAAATTGATCGACGGGTGCGGGCGATCGCTCTCCACTGTTACACCGAAGCCCGCCGCCTAATCCGCGAACACCGCCCCCTTTTGGATCGTCTTGCGGATATCCTTTTGGATCAGGAAACCATCGACGGGGAGCAATTCCGAGAAATCGTCGCGGAATACACCCAATTACCCCCCAAACAACAAAAACTAATGGTCGCCCAACTTTCTTAAACATCTTCGGAATTCTCGGATTTCTAGGCGGTGCTCAACTTGTCGTCTTGAAGATTTTGACAGTGCTGTGAGCGAATTGCCTTCTAATGGCTTGCAAAATTCCTAAGGCGGCATCCACCCAACTTGCCGCCAAACAACAAAAAGGGCTGGAGACAGGTTTTAATCTTCCGCATGGGAACGGCGACCTAGTTCAAAAATACCGCAGCCAATGGCGGCGAGAATGCCACTGCTGATCCCCCAACTCCGCCCTAGACTCCATTCTATCCCCCAATAACAGCCAACCCCTGCGATTAAAAAGGGGATGATGGCCACGATCACCGCATAGAAACTATTGAGGGATTCCCGAGCCGGCCGGGATTTTTCAAATTCTTTGGGGGAAATGTAGAGGGAGCGATCGGCAAAGTTCAACCAGCGGAACAGTTGGGTTTCAATCCAATCCCGCAGGGAGGCAAGGCTAAGGTAGAGGGCTAAGGCCCACAGGGATGCACCGGCCAAGAATGTGGTATTGATGAAAATCGGAAACGGTAAGAGATCGCGCAGCATGGGCAAGGACGGAGGATAATGGCAGAAATTCTAACAAATGCTGTTACAGAACGGAGCATGGGGGCTTGGCAGGGGGAATTAACCCTCGACTATGGGCGACAGGGAGAAAAGACGATTCTAACCCGCGCCTATCACCGCGCCCCCCTCAAGGTACAGCGGCCCTTTTATCCCGAAGGGCCGGGATGTTGCCATACGGTATTGCTCCATACTGCCGGGGGGATCGTGGGGGGCGATCGCCTCTCCACCACCATCACCCTCGCCCCCCAGAGCCACGCCCTTCTCACCACCGCCGCCGCCACGAAAATCTACCGCAGCAATGGCCCCGAATCCTCCCATGAGATCACGATCCGCATTGGAGCGGGGGCCTGTTTGGAGTGGCTTCCCCAAGGGGCGATCGCCTTCCAGGGGGCCCGCTATCGTCAAAAGATGCGGGTGGAGTTGGAGCCGGGAGCGGGTTTGATTGGGTGGGAGGTGACGCGGTTTGGGCGGACGGCGCGGGGGGAGCAGTTTTTAACGGGGCAGTGGCGATCGCACTTAACGGTTTATCAGGCAGGAAAATTGCTGTGGGGCGATCGTGCCGGCCTATCCGGAAGTCGGGAAACCGTAGATCACCCCCACAATTTAGGGGGGCAGCCGCTCCTGGCCAGTTTCATCGCCATCGGTCAGCCCGGCTCAAGGGCTCTCCTCCCCACTCTGCGGGCCATTCCCTCGGAGGGGGAAAGCGGCTTAACGATCACCCCCGGTGAGGGCATCCTCGGCCGCTACCGAGGCCCCACCCGTGCTGGGGCCCAGGCTTGGCTCATGGCATTATGGGCCCAATTGCGCCCCCATTATGGTCATTGCCCCCCCTTCAAAATGCGGATTTGGGCCTAATCCAAGGGGGATTGAAACCTGAGAGACTTTACTAACTCACCCCGACGGTGCTGTAGTCGTAGCGGATGCCTGCTTGCTTGAGGCGGTTGATAGCTTCACCGAGGCGATCGCAATCTGCAATCAAACTCACCCGCACATAGCCCTCACCCCCCGCACCAAAGGCACTCCCCGGCGTAACCACTACCCCCGTTTTTTGCAACAAATCGAGGGCAAAATCCGCCGAAGTCATCCCCACAGAACAGGGAATCCACAGGTACATCGTCGCCTTCGTCGGGGCCACCGACCAACCCAACTCCGCTAAACCCGCTAACAGGAAATCCCGCCGCTCCCGATACCGTTGTTGTACCCGTTGCACATATTCATCGGGCAACTGTAGCGCCGTTTGCGCTGCGGCTTGAATTGCCGAAAAAATGCCGTAGTCTAAATTAGTTTTTAATGTCCGTAACCCTTGGATAATTTCACTCTTACCCACCGCAAACCCCACACGCCAACCGGCCATATTGTAGGTTTTAGAAAGGGTGTGAAACTCAACACCAATTTCTTTACCGCCGGGAATTTCTAACAAACTGGTGGGCTGATAACCATCAAAGGCCAATTCGGCATAACAGAGATCATGCACCAGCAAAATTTCATAATGGCGGGCAAAGGCCACCATTTCCTCGAAAAATTCCCGGGGAGCTGTGGCCGCCGTGGGGTTGTTGGGATAGTTGAAATAGAGGAGCTTGGCGCGGCGGGCTACATCCTCAGGGATGGCTTGAATATCAATCAGCCAATTGCCCTCGGCGGATAATTCCATCGTTTGCAGATCCGCCCCGGCAATCAGCGGCCCCCGGAAATGGGCGGGATAGGCAGGACTGGGAACCAGCACCACATCCCCCGGATTGACATAGGCGAGGGCCAAATGGGTTAACCCTTCCTTCGACCCCAACAGGGGCAACGCCTCACTATCGGGATCGAGATCGACTTTGTAACAACGTTTGTACCATTCTGTGATGGCGTGGCGAAAATCCGCTGTCCCTTCAAAGGGGGGATAACCATGGACGAGGGGATTCTCAAAGGCAGCGATCGCCGCCTCAATCACCGGCCGGGGGGCCATACCATCGGGATTGCCCATCCCCAAATCAATCAGATCAAGACCCTGCTCACGGGCGCGGGCTTTCAATTCATCTAAACGAGCAAAAACGTAGGGAGGCAGTGAACCCAAGCGATCCGCCGGGGCAATCCAATTTTCACGCATGGGATTAGGAAGACAAGATTAACAAGCCGTTAAGAGGTTGATTCTAATCGGGTTTGCGGCCAGTGGCAAGGGGTGGAGGGGTACGCTGCTGCGGGTCTGATATTCTAGGGAATGGCCCGTTATCACCGAAGGAACCTTGCCATGCGCCTGTCTCAGATGCTTTTCGTCACCCTCCGGGAATCCCCTGCTGAAGCGGTGATTCCCAGCCATCAACTCCTCCTGCGGGCGGGGTATATCCGACGCATTGGCAGCGGGGTCTATAGCTATTTGCCGTTAATGTGGCGGGTGTTGCGGAAGGTGTCGCAAATTGTCCGGGAAGAAATGGATGCAACGGGGGCCCAGGAATGCCTGTTACCCCAACTACAACCGGCGGAACTGTGGCAGGAATCGGGGCGGTGGGATACCTATACGAAGGCGGAAGGGATTATGTTTGCTTTTCAGGATCGCCAGGGCCGCGATGTAGCCCTAGGCCCCACCCATGAGGAGGTGATCACCACGATCGCCAAGGATATGATCCGCTCCTACCGCCAACTCCCCCAACACCTTTATCAAATTCAAAGCAAATTCCGCGATGAAATTCGCCCCCGGTTTGGGTTGATGCGGGGCCGGGAGTTCATCATGAAGGATGGTTATTCTTTCCATGGCGATGCTGAGGATTTAAAGGCGACCTATGGCGCGATGGATCAGGCCTATCGGAATATGTTCCGCCGCTGTGGGGTGGAGTTTGTGGCGGTGGAGGCGGATTCGGGGGCCATTGGGGGTTCGGGTTCCCAGGAATTTATGGTAATTGCCGATATTGGTGAGGATGAAATTCTCTACACCGCTGATGGCACGTATGCCGCCAATGTGGAAAAGGCGATCGCCCTCCCCACCCCCGCCATTGCTTCCCCCTTCACCCAATACGAAAAACGCCCCACCCCCAACACGCCTACCATTGCAACCTTGGCGGAATATGCCCAATGTTCCCCCAGCGCGATTTTAAAAAATGTGCTCTATCAAGTCACCTATGACACTGGCTTATTAGTCCTGCTGTTGGTGAGTATTCGCGGTGATCAGGATGTCAATGATGTCAAGTTGCAAAACGCGGCGGCGCGGTTGGCTCCAGAGGTGGGGGCCAGCACTGTTTTAAGCGTGGCAGTTCCCGACGTAGAGGCCCAAAGCAAATGGGCCGCCAAACCCCTACCCTTGGGGTATATTGCCCCGGATTTGGGGGATGATTATATTGCCCATACCCCTTCGGTGCATCCCCACTTTATCCGCTGGGTGGACGAAACGGCGGTGGAATTGAAGCATTTTGTGACGGGGGCCAATGAGCCGGGCCATCACGTTTTTGGGGCCAATTGGGGCGAACAGTTTGAACTGCCCACAGTGGTGGATGTGCGTAAAGCGATGGCGGGGGATCAGGCTCTCCATGATCCCAACCAAACCCTCCAATCCGCACGGGGCATTGAGGTGGGCCATATTTTCCAACTGGGGACGAAATATTCAGCGGCGTTGGGGGCCACCTTCACCAATGAGGCGGGGGAAGAATGCCCGTTGGTAATGGGCTGCTACGGTGTGGGGGTGTCCCGGTTGGCTCAGGCGGCGGTGGAGCAATGCCATGATGCCGATGGGATGATCTGGCCCGTGGCCATTGCCCCCTATACGGTGATCATTGTGATTCCGAATATGAATGATGGGGAGGCGATCGCCGCCGCTGAGGGCCTCTACCAAGACCTCACCGCAGCGGGGATTGAAACCCTCTTAGATGACCGTACCGAGCGGGCGGGGGTCAAGTTTAAAGATGCCGATCTGATCGGGATTCCCTACCGGATTGTGACGGGGCGATCGCTCAAATCCGGCAAAGTGGAAGTGGTGCAGCGGGCCACAAAAACCAGTGAGGAAATCCCCCTGGATCAAGTCGTGGGGGTGATTCAGGACTGGTACAGCGCGGCAATTCGTTAAGGTTTACTGTGTGGGGAAAATCCAGGCCCACCGCTCAACCGGGATTTTCCATCCCCCTAATCGGCCAAATGAATCCTTTAGAATTGGGCGATCCCCCCATGCGTTATCGCAACCCTATGGCACAGCCAACCTGTCAATCCCGAGGCGATCGCTCCCTGGCCTTTGCCCTGTTGCGGGATTGTTGCCAAACCCAATTGGGGGGAAAACCCGATGATGGGGAGGCAATGGCGGCCCACCGGAGGGGCGAATTTCCCTGGCCAATTTTCATTGAACTCGCCCAATGGCATGGGGTCTTACCCCTCGCCTACCATGGCCTGAAACAACATTATTGGCCCGCCATTCCGCCCCCGATCCAACAACAATTAACGGCCCTATTTCACCAACAACTGCAACGCAACGCCCAACTGTTATTAACGGTGAAACAGTTGCTCCCAACTTTGGCCGCTGTAGGATTACCCATCCTTCCCATTAAAGGCGTACTCTTTGCCCTTTCGATCTACGGCAACCTCACCCAGCGACGGGTGCGGGATATCGATCTCCTCGTTGATCCCGAAAAATTAGCGGCGGTCTATGGCGCATTACAACGCCAGGGCTATCAGGAGAGCGATCGCCTCTCCCCTGAACAACAGGCCCGCCGCTGGGAGACCCATTATGAAATGCTCCTCACCCATCCCGATACGGGGATGCAAATTGATCTCCATTGGCGACTGGTTCCCGCCTATTTTGGCTGTCAGGTTCCCGTGGCGGATCTCTGGCAACGGGCCAAGGTGGAAACCCATCAGGGGATTACTTTTCACCAATGCGCCCCGGAGGATTTGTTCTTAATCCTTTGTTTAAATGGGGCAAAGGATGGCTGGTTAGAGTTGCAGCGGGTCTGTGATTTGGTGGCCTGTTTGCGGCAATATCCCGATTTAAATTGGCGGCAACTGTGGCAACGGTGTCAAGAATACGCTGGGGAAAGGGTTTTGTTAATGGGGTTGGCCATGGCCCGCGCCCTGTTTGCCATTGACTTGCCCCCTTGGTTAATCCGGGAGCTAGAGGGTGATGGGGAGGCGATCGCCGATCGCACCGTGGCCCGCCTCAGTGGCAAAATTTGCCAACAACTTGAGCGCGGCGTTTGTATTACCCCTTCCGTGGTGGAGCGGGATTTATTTCCCCTCCAATTGCAACGGGGTTGGGTCAGTCGGGGGCGATCGCTCCTCACCCTCCTTCTGCCCATCAATGAGCGAGATCTCGCTTGGATCACCCTGCCCCCTTGGCTCCATTGGCTCTACTATCCCCTGCGGATTCTGCGCCTTTTAGGGAAGTATTCCCTAGGGATTGGGGGCAAAGTGCTAAAATCCAGACCATCGGGCCAAGGCGAATCACCAAACCCATGAGCTTTCCCCAAGCATTGATCTTTGATGTGGACGGCACGTTAGCGGCAACAGAGCGCGACGGCCACCGTCTGGCCTTTAATGCGGCCTTTGCGGAAGCAGGGCTGGATTGGGAATGGTCTATTGATGAATATCAACGGTTATTGGCCATTGGTGGCGGGAAAGAACGAATTTACTACTATTGGCAAACAGTGCAAGCGGATACCCCCATCCCCGCCCCCCCTGAGGCCTTTATCGCCCGCCTCCACCGCCATAAAAGCGAACATTATCGCAGGTTACTGGCTACGGGTCAGATCCAACTCCGGCCGGGGGTGAAGCGATTAATTACCGAGGCGCAGCAATTAGGCATCAGGCTGGCGATCGCCACCACCAGCGCCTTACCCAATGCCCTGGCATTACTGGAAAACCACCTCGATCCCGCCTGGTTTGCCGTGATTGCCGCTGGGGATATCGTCCCCCAGAAAAAACCCGCCCCCGATATTTATCGCTACGTTCTGGAGCAATTGGCTTTGCCCCCCCAAGCCTGTTTAGTTTTTGAAGATTCTGCCCCCGGATTAGCAGCCGCCACTGCTGCCGGGTTAATGACGGTGATTACGGAACATGACTACAGCCAGGGCGATGATTTTGGCGCCGCTGCCTTAGTGGTGAATCATTTGGGGGAGCCGGATCAACCCCTCGCGGTACGGCAGGGCCAAGCCCTCGGTTCCTATTTTGATCTTGCTTGGGCCCAAGCTTTGGGCAACCGTGATGGCGGCTGTTGAAATTGCCGTGATTGGCGGCGGCGCGGCGGGGTTTTTTGGGGCGATTACCGCTGCGGAAACGAATCCCCAGGCGCGGGTGACGCTGTTTGAGGCGGCGGCGGAGCCTTTGGGGAAGGTACGCATTTCCGGCGGTGGCCGCTGTAATGTCACCCATCACTGCTTTGATCCGGCTCAATTGGTACAAAATTATCCCCGTGGGGGGCGGGCGTTGCGGGGGGCCTTTAGCCGGTTTCAGCCCCAGGATACGATCCGTTGGTTTGGCGATCGCCATGTCCCCCTCAAAACCGAAGCCGATGGCCGGATGTTCCCCACCACCGATGATTCAGCAACGATTGTCGATTGTTTAACCCGTGCGGCCCAACGGGCCGGGGTAAAAATTCACACGAAAACCCCCGTGCGCCACATTGAACCGGGTTGGCGGTTGGGGTTAAAGGAGGGGGATTGGCGGGGCGATCGCCTCCTCATTGCCACGGGCAGCAGTCCCCTCGGTTATCGTTGGGTGGAGGCGTTGGGCCATACTTTAATTCCCCCTGTGCCATCGCTGTTTACGTTTAAGGTGAGCGATCGCCGTCTCGCCGGACTGGCAGGGGTAAGCGTGGCCTCCGCAAAGCTACAACTGGGAACGGGCAAAACCAAACTACAACAAACCGGCCCGTTATTAATCACCCATTGGGGCCTGAGTGGCCCGGCGGTGTTAAAACTTTCCGCTTGGGGGGCGCGTCTCCTCCACGGCGATCGCTATCAAATGCCCCTGATCATTAACTGGTGTCCGGGGGAAAATCTCGAAACAATCCTCACGCTATTAAAAACCGTTAAAGCAGAACACCCGAAGCGCCAACTCAGCACCGCCTGCCCCGTTGCTTTGCCCAAACGCCTCTGGCAGAGTTTGTTAACCGCTAGCGTGGCGAATCCCGATCAACCCTGGGCCACGGTGGCAAAGGGGGAATTACGGGCGATCGCCCTCCAACTCACCCAAGGGCAATACCCCATCACCGGCAAAGGGGTATTTAAAGAAGAATTCGTCACCTGTGGCGGTGTCAGTTTAAAGGAAATTGATTTTAAAACCATGGCCAGCCGCATCCACCCCGGCCTTCACTTTGCCGGGGAAATCCTCGATATTGATGGCATCACGGGGGGGTTTAACTTCCAAAATGCCTGGACAACGGGGTGGTTGGCGGGTCAGGCCATGGCCGCTAGCGCAACCCCAACCAGGTAAATAAATCCTGATGCGTAACAATCTCTAAAAACATCAACACCGCAAACCCAATCATCGCAAAGCGGCCATTGATCCGCTCGGCATAGGCATTAAACCCAAATGTGGGTAGGGGTTCGGTTTCAGGGGTGACGGGGTTTTCTTCAGGTTCAGCGGTCATAGTCGGGCTGCTTGTTCAATTCGAGTCTAGTTTAGGACAAAAGAGCAGTTAAGTCATAGCAGTAGCGAAGGGGGTTAGGATATCGCGTAGGATAGGCAATGCCCGCCAGGAGAGGGTTTCGGATTTCTGAAACCTCCTAATAATACTGACTACTGCTATAACAGGGCGTTATTTTCTTGACGACAATTGCGGATCATCAACCGAATACTTTCGGGGAGATCCTGGCCATTGTCCACTTGACGATAAATTTCTCGATATTGCTGGTAGTTATAGCGCTGGGTGATTTTTTGATAGGTACAGGCACAGACTGATCGCACTTCAGCCCCTCTACCATTGGCGCAACTGTTGACAAAGCTTTCCCGTTCACTCGCAGGATAGGAAGCCGCCGTCGCTCCGATGGTGGTTTGGGCCGGGGTGAGTTGGGGGTGGATCAGGGCGATCGCCACTCCCGTCAGGAACATCAACAAAAAAGTTGGGTATTTCATAGGTCAAGCACGGGAATCACAAAAGCACTCGGTATATTTTCTGACGTAGAAAAATCGGACAAGTTCACAACCCAGGATTAAAATTCTGTGATTTTAACCCTTGCTTCCCCTTGCAAGCAGAGAAGCAGTGGATCGGGATTGGCTGCATTTTTCAGGATTTTTCCTCAGAATGGCCGAGTTATTCCGATCTTAACGAAAGATTTTGCTGATGTGCAGTGGCAAAATTTGTGATAAAGATCTAGCCAGGTCACAGGGCCGACCTTAACGGCTCTGGCGCTCCAACTCCCGGATATAGACCTCCCCCATTCCTTCAATACCAATGTCCTCATAGACAATCTCCCCCTGAATGGTGAGGCGATCGCCCACCGCTGGCAATTCCCCTGTGGTCAATACCCAAATCCGCCCTGAGGAATCCTCCACCTCATAGGCTCCCCCCTCCAGGAATGCCGCCTGCTGCGTCACCTGCCCCTCTAACCGGATCGATTGGCCCGCTTGTTGTGCTTCAATGTGGCTAATTTGGCCGCCCGTGGTGAAGCGATCGGCGATCGCCCCACAGCCGGTTAATCCCCACAAAACTAAAGCAAGTATAAGAAGTTTTCCGTTTCCCATCGGTTTCTCGTACAATCCAGAACTTAACCCCACCTCTATCATGCTATGACGCAGACCCTTGATGGCAAAGCTCTTGCTGGAAAAATTCAAGCCCAACTCACAACCCATGTTAACCAAGGCTTGGCCCAATGGGGTCGGCCCCCTGGTTTAGCGGTGCTGATGGTGGGGGATAACCCCGCCAGTGCCGCCTATGTGCGCAACAAAGAGCGGGCCTGCGCCAAAGTGGGGATCGCCTCCTTTGGCCACCATTTCCCGGCCCAAACCTCCCAAGCGGAATTAGTGGCGGTGATTCATGAACTCAACGCCGATGACCGGGTCGATGGCATTCTTGTGCAATTGCCCCTGCCTGCCCATCTTGATGCCGTCGCCCTCCTCCATGAAATTGACCCCGATAAAGATGCTGATGGCCTCCATCCCCTCAATATGGGGCGATTGATGCGGGATGAGCGGGGCCTACGGAGTTGTACGCCAGCGGGGGTGATGCGGTTGCTCAAGGAATATGAGCTGCCCTTCGTGGGCAAACAGGCGCTTGTCATCGGCCGCAGCATTTTAGTGGGGAAGCCCATGGCCCTGATGTTATTAGCTGCCGATGCCACAGTACAAATTGCCCACCATAAAACCCCAGACCTGACGCCGTTAACCCGTGGGGCAGATATCATCGTTTCAGCGGTGGGGAAACCGGGCTTGATTACGGCGGCAATGGTGAAGCCGGGGGCAGTGGTGGTGGATGTGGGTATTAATCGCG
>RECT01000212.1 GCA_007693875.1 Spirulina sp. DLM2.Bin59 | reverse complement strand
GTTCACCCCCACCTACCCCCGCACCCCCGGGCTCCCAGACGGGGCCTATCACCACGATGGCCAGTTAACGAAACAGGAAGTCCGCGCCGTCACCCTCGCGGCTTTGGCTCCTCTGCCGGGGCAATTGCTCTGGGATGTGGGGGCGGGTTGTGGATCCATTGGGATTGAATGGCTACGGAGCGATCGCCGTTGTCGGGCGATCGCCATTGAGCAACACCCCAGCCGCCTACAATCCATTGCCCACAATGCCCAAGCCTTGGGGGTTCCCCATTTGCAAATTGTGGCGGGGTCTGCTCCTGCGGCGTTGGCAGATTTGCCCCAACCCGATGCGATTTTTATTGGCGGGGGAGTTACGACCCCGGATCTGTTGGCCACCTGTTGGCGATCGCTCCCCGTTGGCGGTCGTTTGGTAGCCAATGCTGTCACGGTGGAAAGTGAACAGTTGTTATTGCAGCAACAGCGCCAATGGGGGGGAACTCTCAAGCGTCTGGCCATCCAACGGGCGGAACCCATCGGCAAATTTTTGGGCTGGAAAGCCATGGCTCCGGTGACGCAGTGGGTGGTGGTGAAGGGGGAGTAGGGAGTGGGAAGTAGGAAGTGGGAAGTGGGGTTTAGCGGTGTTGTTGGAGCCAGGAGAGGGCGGTTTCGATATTGGTAGCGCGATCGCCTCGGGGCATGGGGGGACGTTGGATCATGATGACGGGAAGGCCTAGCTCGCGGGCGGCGATGATTTTGCTGTAGGTGGCAGCACCGCCACTGTTTTTACTGACGATCGCCTCAATACCGTGATCTTGGAGGAGCGATCGCTCTTCTGAGAGGGCAAATGGCCCCCTGGCCAGTAAAACCTGGCCGGGGGGGATGGCGGCATCGGGGTGGGGCGGATCGATCATCCGCATTAGAAACCAATGATCCTGAAGATGGGCAAAGGCGGCGAGTTCTTGGCGGCCAATGGTGAGGAAAATTCGCCCCCCCCATTGGGCACATTGGGCAGCGGCGGCGGCATGGCTGTCTACTGATCGCCACTGATCCCCCGAACTTTCCTCCCAGGCCGGACGAATCAGCATCAAATGGGGCAAGCCCACCGTTGCCGCAGCAGTGGCGGCATGGTGGGAAATTTGGGCGGCAAAGGGATGGGTGGCATCGATGAGCAGATCAATGGATTGCGATCGCAAATAATCCACGAGGCCCGCCACCCCCCCAAAGCCGCCAATCCGGGTATGGGGCGATGTCACCAACGGCTGACGGGTACGACCCGCCAAGGAGGTGATTACCCTCAAGCCAGGGAGATCCGCAACTCGCGCCGCCAACCCCACCGCATCCCCACTCCCCCCCAAAATCAGCACCCGCTTTAAATCCCCCATCCCCCAAGACAACAACGCTACCCTGCCCATCATATCGCGATCCTCAATCCTCGACCCCGTAGCCATCCCTTGATCCGCCCCCAAGATAAAGGGGCAGGGTGAGCCTCGAAATGGGTTAGAGTAGGGGCTAAAAACTATGGTCAAGCAAAGATGATGCGCATCCTCGTAACAGGCGGAGCAGGTTTTCTCGGCTCCCATCTCATAGACCGCCTGATGGAGCAGGGCGATGAAGTTATCTGCTTAGACAACTTCTACACCGGCAACAAGCAAAATATTCTCCATTGGTTCAACCATCCTAACTTTGAACTGATCCGCCACGACATTACCGAACCGATTCGCCTCGAAGTTGATCAGGTTTATCATCTTGCTTGCCCTGCCTCTCCAGTCCATTACCAATCCAACCCGATTAAAACCGTTAAAACCAACGTGTTGGGGACAATCAATATGTTGGGTCTGGCGAAACGAGTGGGGGCGCGGTTTTTCCTCGCTTCTACGTCCGAGATCTATGGCGATCCGACGGTGCATCCCCAGCCGGAAAGCTATTGGGGCAATGTTAACTGTACGGGGATTCGCTCCTGCTACGACGAGGGCAAACGGATGGCGGAAACCCTCACCTATGATTACCACCGTCAGCATGGTTTAGATGTGCGGGTGGTGCGGATCTTCAACACCTATGGCCCTCGGATGTTGCCCAATGATGGCCGAGTGGTGAGTAATTTTATTGTCCAAGCTTTGCAAGGAACACCGCTGACGGTCTATGGGGATGGCTCCCAGACCCGGAGTTTTTGCTATGTGTCGGATCTGGTGGAGGGGTTTTTGCGTCTCATGGCCAGTGATCATTCAGAACCCGTGAATATTGGCAATCCAGGGGAATATACGATCCTCGAATTAGCCCAGAAAATCCAGCAACGGATTAACCCCGATGCAACAGTGATTTTTGAACCGCTGCCCCAAGATGATCCCAAACAGCGGCAACCGGATATTACCCGTGCTAAAAATTGGTTAGGCTGGGAACCATCGGTTCCTTTAGATGATGGCTTAACGAAAACCATTGACTATTTTCGCGATCGCCTCCAATCCGCTTAAAACTGATCAAAGGCGATCTGTGATAGCGTACCTATCCGCAATGGGCAAAGCCCGGTCGGAGACCATCGCACACCGATCGCCCCCACCCTGTTCATTCTCAACCCAGAAATATCATGCAAGTTTGTGTAATTGGGACTGGATATGTCGGCTTAGTGACGGGGGTCTGCCTCGCCCACATTGGCCACCATGTCATCTGTGTCGATAACAATGAAGAAAAAGTCAAGCTGATGCGCGGCGGGCAGTCCCCCATCTATGAACCGGGACTGTCAGAATTGATGAAGTCCTGTATGGAATCAGGGAACTTGGAGTTTACCGCTGATCTAGGCTATGGCGTGGATCATGGTGACATTCTCTTTATCGCGGTGGGTACGCCGGCCCTCCCCACCGGAGATAGTGATACCCGTTATGTGGAAGCCGTTGCCAAGGGCATTGGTCAACACATGAAAGATGGCTATAAGGTGATTGTCAATAAATCGACTGTGCCCATTGGTTCAGGGGATTGGGTACGGATGATTGTCCTCGATGGCGTCGCGGAACGACAAAAGGCCGAAGGGAGCAATGGTGAAATTACCGCGAAGTTTGATGTGGTCAGTAACCCGGAATTTCTGCGGGAAGGTTCGGCGGTGTACGACACCTTCAACCCCGATCGCATTGTTTTAGGGAGCAACGGTGAGCAGGCGATCGCCCTCATGAAGGAACTTTATCAACCCCTGGTAGACCGCACCTTTGCCAATGAACCGGACTTGCCCCCGGTTCCCGTCGTGGCTACGGATTTAAACTCGGCGGAAATGATTAAATATGCCGCGAATTCCTTCCTGGCGACGAAGATCAGCTTTATTAATGAAATTGCCAATATTTGCGATCGCGTTGGTGCGGACGTGACCCAAGTGGCCAAGGGCATTGGTTTAGACTCCCGCATTGGCACAAAATTCCTCCAAGCCGGTCTAGGCTGGGGTGGCTCCTGTTTCCCGAAAGATGTTTCTGCCTTGATTCACACCGCCGATGATTACGGCTACGATGCGGAACTGCTGAAATCCGCCGTCACCGTCAACAAACGCCAACGGCTGATCACCCTCGAAAAACTCCAACATGAGTTAAAAATTCTCAAGGGCAAAGTGATCGGTTTATTGGGTTTAACGTTCAAGCCGGACACCGATGATATGCGCGATGCCCCGTCGTTGGATCTGATTGAACAACTCAATCGTTTAGGGGCGAAGGTAAAAGCCTTTGACCCCATCGTGTCCCAAACTGGCATTGGTCAGGGCCTCAGCGGCGTAATGGTGGAAACCGATGTGGAGCGGTTGGCGGATGGTTGCGATGCTCTGGTATTGGTGACGGATTGGCAACAGTTTGCCAATATTGACTATCCAAAGTTGGCCAGTTTGATGAGTACGCCCGTGATCATCGACGGCCGCAACTTCTTGGATCGTAAAGCCGCCGAAGCCGCCGGTTTCCGTTATGTGGGCGTGGGCCATTAATGCCTTGCCCTCACCCTAAATCCCTCTCCCAACTTGGGAGAGGGACTTTGAACGTTGATGTCGGGGCGAAAGATTTAAGATTCTCGCCTCTCTGCCCATCCATCAACTGGATCCCCGCTCACCGATAGCAACCCGGCTTGATTCGTGAACTTGACGGCTCCCCTCTCCCGACTTGGGAGAGGGGCTGGGGGTGAGGGCTGACTTGACCATTGATTGAGGATTGCGATAAATGATCATGCTTCATTCCCACTGGTTGCGCTCTTCCCCCGCCTGGGCTGTTCTCCTCCTCAGCCTAACGGCTCTCCCCAGCCTCGCCCAAGGAGTCGATCGCCTTAATGATCAACTGGCCATCCCCCCCATCCAAGAACCCATCACCCCCGCCCACCAAGAAGCCCATCGCCTCTTTCAACTGGGGCAAGCGGCCCAACGGGAGGGGGATTTAGCCAAGGCGATTCAACTGTGGCGAGGTGCGTTAGAGCGTTACCGAGCCTTGCGGGATACGGAAGCCATGGGGGTTGTCCAGGAGCATTTGGGGATTACCTATCTCCAATTAGGCTATTTCCCAGAAGCAGATCAGGCCTTTCGCCAAAGCCTCGCCGCCGCCAGGGATTTAGGCCATGAACAACGGCAGATCTACGCCTTGAATAACATTGGCACAATGCTCCTCAACCGTAGCGATCCCCGCAATGCGGAGGTGACATTCCGCCAAGCGGTGGAGATTGCCCGCCGCATTGGCAGTGAGGCAGGGGAGGGGTTGAGTTTGAGTAATTTGGGGTTAGCCTTGGCCAGTCAGGGGGACTATAGCGGCGCAATTCCCATCTATGAGGCGGCTTGGGTGCTGCGCCGTCGCCATCAACATATTGGCGGCCATGCCTACACCCTCAATAATATGGGGGATGCCTACAAGGCCCTAGACCGTCATCCCCAAGCAGTGGCAGAATATCGCCTCGCCCGCTGGTATGCCCAACGGGAGGGGGATATTCGCAACCAGTTTCGGGCGTTACAGGGGTTGGCTTTTTCCTATGGCGTGATGCGCCGCTGGACGAATGCGTTCCAGGCCCTTGATGATTGGATTAATTTGGCCCGGGCCACCGAGAATACTCGCTTGGAATTGCGGGGCCTCCATCTCTATGCCCAGTATCATTTCCTCCTGGGCCGGGGGGCGGAGGCGCGGGGGCTGTATGAAAATGCGATCGCCGTCGCCCAAACCCTGGAAGACCCCGATTTGGTGACAATCCTCAGGAATGAATTGGGGCAGGTGCTCTATCGCTTCCCCCCACCCCGCCGTTAACATCAAGCATCCAGTTGCAAAATGATGGGAGAGGGGCGAAAAATGATGGGAGAGGGGTGAAAAATTTTTCGCCCCTACCGGTTGATCTCAGCAAGGGAATTGGAAATCACCACATCCCGAATCGGCTGCTCACTTAAACAGAGCCAATGGCAGGTGGGCAGATCGGGGGTTTGTATCCCCACAGAACCAAGGGCGGCAGGATTGGGAAAGGGGATGAGGTGATCGAAAATAATATCCTGCTCCCCTAGGGCAAATTTGAGCATATACACCGAGGGGATCGCCTCGTAATGGCGCAAAAGCTGATAAGCCAAAGCATAAAGGGGTTGCCGCCGTTGATCCTTGAGGTGGAAGGGTTGGGCGGGGGTTTGCTCCGGGGCGATGGCTTCCCCATAGAGCGGCCCCTTGGCCGTCCAAATCACCGGCAACCACAGATCCCCCTCCCCCGTGGGGTAGTTGAGCGTGGTTGCTACCCAAGCCCGTTGGGCGGGGCGATCGCGGCAATGGCGATAAATAGCGGGGAAAGTATCCGGTAAATCCAGCGTCAGGGGACAGTAGATCACCCCCGGCTCTGGAACCCTAGGGGCAACGGGGGTGATCCCCACATTGCGGTGATCAAGGTTGATCACTTGGGCCAGCGCCTCCGCCACCGTCATTTCCGCCGCCCCCGCAATAATCACAATCGACAAATTCACCAAACGCTCCATAGTTGACCCAATGCGCAATAAAAAACCAGCATAGACCCCTCCACCGGTATAATAAACCGGGTTGTGGGACTTCGGTTTGTCCTTGGGGGCGATCGCTACGATCCCCAAAAGCCCTATATTCGTATTATTCTTAACCCCGAACACCCTGAGCCGGTACAGGTTTGGGCAGCATCTCATGGTTGAGTAATCTGTGGGGGAGCGATCGCCCCTCCCCAAGGATGCTACAATCCTCATATCAAGTTTTTTTGATATGAACCTATGGCCAGTCCACCCACCGTTAACCCGAAGGCCGTCCAGGCCGGGGGACAACTGAATATTTTTGAGAAATACCTCACCCTCTGGGTCGCCCTCTGCATTGTCGCTGGGGTGATCCTCGGGCGCGTCTTTCCCAATATTGCCGTGGCCCTCGATGCCATGAGCATCTACCAAGTCTCGATTCCCATCGCCATCTGTCTCTTTGCGATGATGTATCCGATTATGGTGAAAATTGACTTTTCCCAGGCGGTAAAAGCCGCTAAAACGCCTAAGCCAGTGATTTTAACGCTGGTGGTGAATTGGCTAATTAAACCCCTGACAATGGTGTTGTTAGCCCAAGTGTTTCTAGGACAACTTTTTCAACCCCTATTAACCCAAACGGAAATGATTCGGGGCGTGGAAACCAGCCTTGCTAACTCCTACATTGCCGGGGCTATTTTATTGGGAATTGCCCCCTGTACCGCCATGGTGTTGATGTGGGGTTATCTCTCCTACAGTAACCAAGGCCATACCTTAGTGATGGTGGCGGTGAATTCTCTGGCAATGCTGTTTCTCTATGCCCCTTTGGGGAAATGGCTGTTAGCGGTGAATGATTTAACCGTACCCTGGCAAACCATTGTGTTTTCGGTGCTGATCTATGTGGGTTTACCGTTAGCGGCGGGGATGTTTACCCGAACTTGGGCATTACAAAATAAAGGCCGGGCTTGGTTTGAGGGGGTTTTTCTGCCCAAATTAGGCCCCATCGCTACCTTGGCATTATTAACCACATTAATTCTGCTGTTTGCCTTTAAAGGGGATGTGATTGTGGAAAATCCCCTGCATATCGTACTCATTGCCGTTCCCCTGTTTATTCAAACCAATCTCATTTTTGGGATTACCTATGTGGCGGCGTGGAAAATGAAAATGTCCTATGAAGATGCGGCTCCGGCGGCATTGATTGGGGCGAGTAATCATTTTGAGGTGGCGATCGCCACCGCTGTCATGCTCTTCGGCCTGAACTCCGGGGCAGCTTTGGCTACCGTCGTGGGGGTTTTAATCGAAGTGCCGGTGATGCTGATGCTCGTTGAATTTTGCAAACGAACCGCCTTCTGGTTCCCCCGCGAACCGGAAAAAGCCACCCTCTGCGATCCCCGCTGTGCTGACCTTCTGGCGCAATCCCCTCAATAATCTCCCATTCCCCCAAAAAACCATGAAAAATGTCATGTTCGTTTGCAAGCGCAATTCCTGCCGTTCCCAAATGGCGGAAGGCTTCGCCAAAACCCTCGGCGCTGGCAAAATTAACGTCACTTCCTCGGGCCTAGAAGCTAGCCGTGTCCATCCCACAGCGATCCAAGTAATGGAGGAAATCGGCATTGATATCACGGGCCAAACCTCTGATCCCCTCGATGCCTTTAAAGCCGAAGATTATGATGCGGTGATTTCCCTCTGTGGTTGTGGGGTGAACTTGCCCGAGGCTTGGGTATTGCGGCAGGTGTTTGCCGATTGGGAATTAGAAGACCCGGATGGCAAACCTTTGACAACATTCCAGCGGGTCAGGGATGAAATTAAAACCCGAGTAGAGGCGTTGATCGCCCAATTAGCCTAAGGTATAGCAGTAGTCAGTATTATTAGGACGTTTCAGAAATCCGAAACCCTCTCCCGGTGGGCAGTGCCTAAGCGATGTCCTAACCCCCTTCGCTACTGCTATACATCTCAAACCTGGGGACGCAAGGTTTTTCGCGCCTACGGGGTTTTGGCCAGGCTCTAGCCCTCACCCCCTCTCCCAGCAAGGGCGAGGTACTACCACACCGCATCGATTAAGAAACCGCCATCTACAAAAAATCTAACCTTTTTGTTTTAGTGTGGTATTATAGCCGTACTTTTTTTTTGTTTTCATGGCTTTTTCCGTATTTCAGCGCATGCCTAAATATTTAAATTCCGAACAACACCGACGAGGTTTTATTCTCGTGGGTGCCGTGTTGCTATGGGGCCTGTGGATGTTGGTTAATCCAGATCGAATTAATATCAATTCAGGATTTGGTTTTGATCTACTCTACGGTGAACTAGCACAGGATTTTTTCAACCGACTACAAGATAATGTCAATCGATTTTGGGCAGCGCGCAGCTTTCCCTCTCTGGTGGTGTTTTGTTTGCTTAAGCTGAGTTTTGTTGATCTGACCCCGGAGAATGTGATTACCGCTTTTATCCTGGTCAATACCTTTAGTTTGGCGGTGGCGGCCTGGATGTGGCTGAAGATTTGCGAAATATTGCGTATTCAGGCGATGGGCTTTTGGTTGGGAGCGATCGGTGTATTTGTAAACTTCTTTGTGCTTAAAGAATTAACCTATATATCCGTTCGTACCGATGCCATCGCCTATGCCATCGGCATCGGCATGTTTTATTGCTATCTCGCCCGCAAATCTTTACCCCTCTACGGGTTAACATTTATTGGCTCCTTCACCTGGCCTTCGGCGGTTTACATGGGCACACTCTTCTTGCTATTTCCCCGTAGTGATCATCCCCAACTTGCCTTACAATCTACCACCCGCTGGCCCTGGCGTTATGCCCTTGCTGCTGTGCCTAGCATCGGCGCATTTATCTATATGCACGCCCTGATTCCGGGGGAAAATGACTATCTGAATCGCGGTAAACCCATCGAATCGGTGGGTTATCTCAGTGCGGCGATCGCCGTCACCTATCTCCTCCTCAGCCTTGCAGAATTGCTGAAGGATCAACGGTTAATTCAATGGTCAGCATGGCGACAATATTTCAGCGCTAAATCTTTCTATGGGACGATCCTTTTTTTGGGTGTGATTGAATATCTCACCATCCAAATTGCCACTGCACCAGGCAATGATATGACCTTTGGTCATAACCTCTATTTGAGGATTTTGACCAGTATTTTACAGCCTGGTGTTTTTTGGATTGCCCATGTGCTCTATTGGGGGCCTTTGATCATTTTGATCACCTTTCTCTGGCAGCCCATTTGTAAGTCTGCCCGCAGCTATGGTATGGGATTAACCCTATGGCTGATGTTAAGCATTACCCTAGCTTTAGGGAGTGAATCCCGCCATTTGGTGAATATTATTCCGATTTTAGTGGCCTTTCTAGTGCAATATATTGAAACAAAAAACTGGACAATTCAAAAATCTTGGCAGGCTTTAGTTGTGTCGCTATTCCTATCTAAGGTATGGCTAAAAATTGGTGATGTCGGGGGCGAGTTGCGTGAATTTCCCACCCAATTTTACTACATGACCCTTGGGCCTTGGATTTCCCATGAGATGTACATTGCGCAAGGTAGTATAATTGTACTGTTAACCTGCGGCATCTATCACCACTGGTACAAACCGCTCCATATTCAATCCCAAACCCTGAGGGAGGGCAAACCAGATGGGCAACCCACTCCCCTCCCTGCTCAGGGGGAGAATCTAACCTAGAGCTTTGACCTACTCCCCCGTTTAAAAAACGGGGGATTCTGGGATCAAGCTGCAATTGCAGCAGAGCCCGTCTAAAATTGCCTAACCCCGTTCATAGGAATAAACATCCCCAGCTTGGGGGATCAGTTGGCGGGACGTATCCGAAAGGGTTTGCAGATCAGCGGCGGCAATGGGGCGATCGAGGGACTCCATATTTTGCTGAATCTGTTGGCGGTTCGTCGTCAGACCCGTAATGATCGGCCCTACGCCGGGCTGATGGTGGAGCCATTGGAGGGCAACCTGAGAGATGGTGAGGTTGTAGCCTTTAGCAATTTTGGCCATGATTTGCAATAAACTTTGCACCCCCGGCCAACCGCCATGTTGAGCAATCATTGTCGTGTAGTGGAACGTGCGGCCATGATCCATCTCTTGGGGGGGCTGCTGGTCAAATTTCAGGAATTTATTCGAGAGAAACCCCCCCGCTAGGGACCCGTAGGGCAAAATCGTAATCCCCCGCTCCAAACAGAGGGCTTGCATCGCCGCTTCCACCCGGCGATCGATCAGGCTATATTGCACCTGATGGGTTTGGATGGGGGCGTATTTTAGAGCTTTTGTGAGCATCGGCACGGAAAAGTTCGTCGCGCCCAATTGACGAATTTTCCCCTGGGCTTGGTAGGTGCAGAGCTTTTCCCACAGGGGGGCAAAATCAAGTTCAGGATGATGCCAATGGACTTGGACATTATCGAGATAGTCCCGTTGGAGGTTGCGGAGGGAATTTTCCAGTTTGTACTGAATGTGTTGGGGGGAGGGAATTTCGTCGAAAAAGACCATTTTCGTGAAAATGCGGCAATCATCCCGGCCTTTGAGACAATGCCCGAGGAGCTTTTCACTGCGGCCGTAGATATCGGCGGTGTCAAAGCTGTTCACACCCCAGGCGAGGTAAGTATCAATACTGCGCTGGATTTCATTAACAGGGAGACTGAGCCAACAGCGGTCATCCAGTTGCCAGCAACCTACGATGAACTGATTTTGACGGGGAGAGGGGGCCATGATCATGGAGCGAGCATCAGAGGAGAGATTGGCGATAAAGAGGTTAACGCGGGCAATTCTCCCTAAACGGGATGAAACAGATCTAAGGGCAAATGGCCATAGGTGCCATTGACGAGATCTTCCTCAGCTTGGCAGGAGACCAAGACCCCGCGATATTGACCTTCGTAGGGTTCGGCGTAGTGTTTTTGGCTAGTCCCGATGAATTTGATATAGACCGGGGCAGGGTCAGGGGGGATGGATGCAGGGTCGAAGGGGACTGGATACCCACAGGCGGCGAGATAACTCCCGAGGGCGCGGTAGCCCTGTTGGGCATTATCGGCACAAACCCCAAAGTTTTCTCCTTCGGAAGCGGCGACAATCTGCAAGACCGCATTTTGAAGGGCTTGCCGCTCATCATCGGAGTTAATCTGCTTTTGCTCCACACAACTGTATTGATCAAGAAGTTGGCGGGCTGCCGTCAGCGAGGGGGACATAGGGTTGAGACTACAAACAAGAGGACGCTGACTCAGCATACAACGGTTTCACATCCCTGACGATAGCCCTGAGCCAGAGAGAAAGGGAAACGCTTTGAGCTATCATAAACAGGCCCATCCTGCCGCTGTCGCCCCTGGAGGACAGTGGTAGAGTCTGCCCTGGTTGGAAGTTATGGATTTAATTGGTTTACAACATACCCTCGATAACAGTGCCTTTGCGGTGCTGTTGGTGACGATGCTGCTTTACTGGGCCGGGGCGGCCTTTCCCCAAATTCCCTACCTGAAGAGCTTGGGAACTGCTGGGATGGTGAGCGCGAATTTGGCGATCGCCTTTCTCCTCGGGGCCCGCTGGATTGAAGCCGGCTATTTCCCCCTCAGCAATCTCTATGAATCCCTCTTTTTCCTCGCTTGGGGGATCACCGCCATTCACCTCTTGGCGGAAAACATGATGCGATCGCCCCTCGTAGGTGTCTTCACCGCCCCCCTCGCCATGGGGATCACCGCCTTTGCCGCCCTCACCCTGCCCCCAGAAATGCAGCAGGCGGAACCCCTGGTTCCCGCCCTCAAATCCAACTGGCTGATGATGCACGTCAGCATCATGATGATCAGTTACGCCACCTTAATGGTGGGGGCGCTCCTGGCCATTGCCTTTTTAATTTGGACGAAGGGAGAAGCCATTACCCTCCACGGTAGCTCCTACGGAACTGGGGGCGATCGATACAGTAACGCCGAGGAGCGCCTTCGGGAACTCTCAACCCAATCCCTCACCCTTGAAACCAATCCCGCCAGCGGCGGAACCGCCACCGCCACCCTCCCCCAGTTAACAGCCCCGCCCCTTTCCCCCCAACGCCTCAGCGTCGCCGCCACCCTCGATAACCTCAGCTATCGGATCATCGGCTTGGGCTTTCCCCTCCTCACCATTGGCATCATTGCCGGAGCCGTCTGGGCCAATGAAGCCTGGGGTTCCTACTGGAGTTGGGATCCGAAAGAAACCTGGGCCTTGATCACCTGGCTCGTCTTTGCCGCCTATCTCCACGCCCGGATCACCAAAGGTTGGCAGGGCCGCAAGCCCGCCCTTCTCGCCGCTAGCGGTTTTGTCGTCGTCTGGATTTGCTATCTTGGGGTGAATTTGTTAGGAAAAGGGTTGCATTCCTACGGATGGTTTTTCTAGGGTGAGAAAAAAATCGACCCTGTTTGATCCCAGGGGGAGAATTTCACCCTAAACTTTTAGGCAATGTCCCTTTATTATGGTGTCCCTGTCCAAATCCGGCAGGTTAACGAGAAACGCTTAACCAGTGGAGTAAAAGAACTGTGGAAAATCGCTTTGAACCCCTTGATGGAGATGAGGTGCTTTCGGTTGATGAGTCTTTCCAGATCCTCATCGGTCATCGCACCTTCCGTGTTGGTGAAATTGCCACGGCTTTAAAAACCCAACTCCTTGAGTATGGGATTGGTGGCATCACCACGGAAAAAGAAGGGTGGTTCAACCCCGATGGGATCCCCTGCGAAGCCCTGAAATTCGGAGCTAGTCGTTGGCTCAAGGGTAGGGTAAAAATCAGCATTGATTTCTGCCCCGATACGGTTCAAACCCCCAACCGCCCCCCCACGGCAACGCCAGCGGCTGCCCCGCAGCTGGCGATCGCCCCCAAACCCCCCGTCACCGATGAATTGGTGACGGCGAATCAGGATATGGGTCTGCCCGATGATGATTTGTTAGAAGCGGTGGCAATGGGGGAGTCAGAGTTGGCCCTGGATGAAGTGGAAACCGCTGGGGAGGCGGAAGATTGGTTAGGCGCGGAAACGGAGGAAACCCCCGAAGAGTTGGCCATCGATGGTGGAACCCCAGCAGGGGATAGATCCGATGGGGATCAAGCGGCGGCGGAGTTTTGGGATGAAACGGAGGATGAGGAACTTGATTTCACCCTTGAGGGTGAGGATGATCTCGATCTGACCGTCAGCGGTGATGAAAATTTTGGCGAAGATCTCGATTTTGCGGCAGCGGCGGCAGATGAGGACTTTGGGGATGAGTTGGATGATTTCGACCTTGGGGATGATGACAGTACACCGGAGGCCATTGCCCCTGATGCTTCGGAGGAGGATCTGTTTGGTTCAGAGGGGGAGGAGGATCCCTTTGGGGATGATGATCCCTTTGGCGATGATCTTGATATTGAAGAAGCCAGCGATGCCCTCGTCGATGGCATTTTTGAGGATGCACCCACCAATCTGACAACTGACGAGGAGGAAGATGATTTCGACCTTGGTGGGGACATTTTTGGCAGTGATGCCCTCGCAGCCGAAGAGGATGGCACAGACGATGATAGTCTGTTTGACATTTCCGAAGAAGATGAGTTTGAAGCGGGGGTCGCCTCTGGAGAGGAGGTGATTGCCCTAGAGGATGCGGAGGATATTTTTGGGGATGAGGATGATACGGATTGGGGCCTCTCTGGCGATGATGAGGATGATCTGTTTGGCGCTACCGTACCTGGAGATAAGGGTGAGGATGTGATTGCAGATATCTGGCAGGATATTGATGAATTGAGTTGATGGTGTGGAGTGATCTCCATTGTCGCGTTGAGCGGGAGTTGCGGGGGCGATCGCTCCTCTCCCCCGGATCAACTCTCCTCCTGGCCGTTTCTGGGGGTCAAGATTCTCTCTGTCTGTTGAAACTTTGTGTGGATCTGCAACCCCGCTGGGGTTGGCGGTTGGGGGTGGCCCATTGTGATCATCGTTGGCCCAGCGATGGGGGAATTGCGGCCCATGTGGAGGCGATCGCCCATCAGTACCAACTCCCCTATTATCAAACCGAGGCAGAAAACCTCCCCCAAACCGAAGCCGCCGCCCGGGCCTGGCGTTATCAAGCCCTCGCGGCCATGGCCCAGGCAGAGGGCTATGGGGCGATCGCCACGGGCCACACCCAGAGCGATCGCGCCGAAACAGTCCTCTATAACCTGATCCGGGGGGCAGGCATCGAAGGGTTAGGCACATTACCCTGGCAACGTCCCCTCACCGCCACCATCCAGTTAATTCGCCCGTTACTCACCATCACCCGCCCCGAAACCAGCGAATTTTGCCGACACCATCATCTACCCGTCTGGACAGATGTCCTCAATCAAGACCGCCATTATCGTCGCAATCGCCTCCGGTTAGACATCTTCCCCCAACTGCGCCAGGAATTTAATCCCCAAGTGGATCGGGCCATGGCCCAAACAGCGGAACTCCTCACCAGCGATCGCGACTACCTCCAGGCCCAAGCCGCCCAACTGTGGCAGGCCAGCTACAGCCCCGACCCCCCCCAATTAGCCCGCAAGATCATCGCCCCGAGCCATCTCGCCCTCCAGCGGCGGGTCCTACGCCAATTCTGCCAACAGCACCTCCCCCAGGCCCCCACCTTTGCCCAAATCGAAGCCCTGATCCCCCTCCTCACCGCCCCCCAAAGGAGCCAAAGCAGTACATTGCCGGGGCAATTCATCCTTAGGGTTGAGGGGAATTGGCTGCGGTTGGTTGATAGTAAGCATGGCTAAGATAGGGAGCCGCTTGGAGCTTGGCCACCTGATCCCCCACTGCCACCGTTGATCCCGCCTCCCCGGCCTTGGTTTTCACATAGCCCAGAGCCATCGCTCCCCCAGCGATGGCCGCCACACTGGTAATTTCCCCCACCTTCGCCTCCCCTTGCAAAATGGGAGTTCCCACCGCTACAGGGGCTGATAACGGCATCTGCCACAGCCGTTGCTTCACCCCTTGGTAAGTATTCAACCGGGCAACAGTTTCCTGGCCAATGTAGCAACCTTTCGTGAAAGAAATCGCCCGCCACAGACCCGCCTCAAGGGGGTTGTATTGCTCGGTTAACTCTGCCCCCGGAGCCGGGCGGCCCTGGATAATCCGCAGGGTTTCCCCATGAACCTCATCGAAGGGAACCGCCCCCTCTGCCATGAAACTGCTCCAAACCGTGGCAGCCCGATCAGCCGCCACCCAAACCTGATAACCCGGCAGATCCAACCCCGTCCCCGCCATCAATTGCACGGGAACTCCAGCGATCTCAGCGGAGCAATGGGCAAAATCCGGGCTAGGGGGGGTGGTAATACCGCAACGGTTGAGGAGGGCGGTTGCTTGGGGGCCAACGAGGGTAAACAGGGTATGGGTTTCGGAAAGATCGGTGATGGTGACACGATCCATGGGGAAGATGTAGCGATCCAGCCAAGCCATCAGGGGCCCCGCTTGACCGGGGGAAACCGTTAACCACAGGCGTTCTCCCCAACACAACACCGTTGCTAAATCGAGGGTTCGTGCCGTGGAATTGACGAAAACCGTTTCGCAGCCTTGGCCCGGCTGGAGGGAGGCGATCGCATTCGTCGTCTGGTTGTGGAGGAATTGGCGACAATCCGCCCCGGTTAATTCGAGGCGACCCCCTGCACTGCCATCGATCAGCGCCACCCCCGATTGCAGGGCCGTTGTGGCGGCCGTATCTTGATCAAACTCGAAACATTGCAGGAAGGAAGGGGCCATAACCAACACAGGGAGAGAACTAAAGCACAATGGATCATGATAACCCATGATCAAAATTGAGATCCCTGGGGGCATGGTATAAATTTATCAGAAAATCTGCTGAACACCGTCATCCGGAGCCTGTGCTTATGACCTGCTACATTGAAGCAAACCCTTACCCCTATCCCTATAACGGCGATTTGCGTCCTGACAATACGGCGCTGATCATCATCGATATGCAGACGGATTTTTGTGGGGTGGGGGGGTATGTGGATCAGATGGGCTACGATTTATCCCTGACCCGCGCCCCCATTAAGCCGATCCAAAGCTTGTTAGCGGTGATGCGATCGCAGGGCTTCATGATCCTCCATACCCGCGAAGGCCACCGCCCAGACTTGACGGATTTACCCGCCAATAAACGCTGGCGCAGTCAGCAGATTGGCGCCGGCATTGGCGACCCTGGCCCCTGTGGGCGAATTTTGATCCGGGGGGAAGCCGGTTGGGAGATTATTCCGGAATTGGCCCCCCTGCCGGGGGAAGCAGTGATCGACAAGCCCGGGAAAAGTGCCTTTTATGCCACGGATTTAGATCTATTGCTCCATCGCAATGGCATTGAAAACTTAATCCTCACCGGGATTACCACCGATGTTTGCGTTCACACGACGATGCGCGAGGCCAATGATCGGGGGTATGAGTGCTTAATTCTCTCCGACTGTACCGGCGCAACAGACTATGGCAACCATCAAGCTGCCCTGAAAATGGTGACGATGCAGGGGGGGGTGTTTGGGGCGGTGGCGGATTCTGGGGCGGTGCTGAGGGCGATCGCCTAGGCCGCCACCTTAATTTCGTGATGGAGTAATTCCTCCACCTGATGCGCCATCACGGGTTTAGAAAACCAATAGCCTTGGAGGGCGTGACAACCGAGTTCAGTGAGCCGTTCCACATCATTCTCAGTTTCCACTCCCTCCGTGATTACGGTTAAACCAATACTTTTCGCCAATTGGACAATGCCCCGGATCATCTGCCACTGCTGCTGTACCACAAAGGAGCGGTCAATTTTCAGCACATCCACCGCCAAATCATGGAGTCGGGCCAGGCAGGAATAACCCGTACCGAAATCATCCAAATAAACCTGAATCCCGGAGGCCTTCAGAGCTTGGAGCGTGGCAATGGCGATGGGGTTTTCAATGACCGTGCTTTCGGTGATTTCCACCCGCAGGCTACCGGGAGCCACCGGATACTGGGCGATAATCGCCGTCACCTGTTGGGCGAGATTGCCGCGCAATAACTGCAACGGCGAAAGATTAACGCTCATCGTCAGGGGGACGGTGCGGGGAAATTGGGCCTGCCAATGGGCCAGTTGTTGACAAGCTTGCTCAAAGACCCAAAGACCGAGATCATGGATTAAATGCAATTCTTCGGCAATGGGGATAAATTCAGCGGGGGAAATAAAACCTCGATGGGGGTGTTGCCAACGAGTTAGGGCTTCAAACCCCTGGATTGCGTGGGTTGTGGCAGAGACGATCGGTTGATAATAGACGGCAAAATCCCGACTATCCCAAGCCTGCAACAGGTCTTTTTCGAGGCGGAGTCGGGCTAAACCGGCAGCGGTTAAGAGGGACTGGGCGGCCATTTGGTCGTCTTCAATGGTGGTCGTGAGACGGATGAGCCGATCCGCATTGTTGGCGGCAATGTGGAGGAGATGCTGCCCCTGCTCCGTGTGGACATTGATTTTCCCACTGAGTAACAGGCCCAGAGCTCCCCGAATTGAGGTGAGGGGGGTTCGCAATTCGTGACTAATCTCTGCGGTTGAGAGCGTCAGTTCATCCGAGAATCCGGGGCGGATACAGTGCGATGGAGGGGAGTCCATGATGATTGGGGGGTCTGCCAATGTAGGAACAAACGTCATATTACCCTGTCTTAAGTTTCAGCCTGAGTAGAACAATCGGGCTAATGGTATTATCCGTTATTCTGGCACTGATTCTAAAGAATAGTTGTGAAAAACTTGGGAAGAATGAGGCACAAAGCTTCCGTAAAATTGCTGATCATCACCCCCAGATCGAGGTTCCTCTCAAAAATTCGGCTTTAATAATCCGTGAAATCTTCAGTTATCGCCGGAGGGATGACCTAACCCCCCGTTTAGCAAACGGGGGATTGAGGCTTCACTCCCCTCAGCAGAGAACAGCCTGGTGGAGACCATTGCCACACCGATAACGTCGAAAACTCAGTCCGGGAAGGCGATCGCCTCACCCTTAGAGGGGCAGAGGATTGCTTAAGGTAATGTCGAAATCAGCATTGGGATCAACGGTATAGAGATCTACAGACCGTTGTCTTACCAGTAAGCCGCCTAAACCACCGGCTGCGGCACCGCCCAAAATACTGCCGACAGAAATCCGTGACCCTGTGAGTACAGAAATCACCGAAGCGGCGGCGGCCCCAATGGCGGCCCCTTGGATAATTGAATCGCCATTGGCCCCCCGTCTGACCCGCTCGGTTTTCGTGATTAGTTGTGATTCAGCATCTAAAACCAGGCGATTATGACCCACCAAAATTTCCTTGGCGACAAACCGCACCCCTTGATCTTCAAGGACTTCAATTTCCCCTTCAATGACAGTGCCTTGGGGGATTAAAACGCGATCGCGGCGATCGCGCACATTAGCCGCCAACACCAGAGTAAAGGGCATGGCCTCCGCCTCATTTTTAGCCAAAAGAATTTTTTCCGTCTCTGGATCAGCGGCATTGGTGGGGAAGGTTGTGCCGTCGGGAATGGTGGCGCGGGAAATATCCGGCAATCGTTGGGCTGTGGCCGCCGGGATTAAGGGCAGGGCAGCGGTGAGGCCGAGGGTAACGGTGAGGAGGGTGGCGGTGGTGCGCCGCGTCAATGCAATCATGGGAAAGGTTAGGGTAGGAGTTATGGGCCCGCGACGTTCAGAATCTAATGGGAGTTCCGTACTGTGGCTAAATTTACCCTCAGCACCCGCCTCTTACTGTCCCACCTGCTTGTCATGGTGGTGGGGTTGGGAACCTTTGTGATTATTGCGAAGTTGTCCTCGCCGCGTTTTTTTGTGCTGCGTTTGGAGCAGTTGGAGCAGCGGGGTCTGGTGACGGTGCGATCGGCCCGCACCTATTTAATTGATGGCTTTGAAAGTGCTTGGAACAGCAGTAGCCTCTGGTCGGTGGTCATTGGCGGGACAACGGCGGGGGCCTTGAGCCTCTGGCTCTCCCACCGAATCACCCAGCCCCTGAGCGAGATGAGCAAAATTACCCAAAAATTTGCCTCTGGCCAGTTACAAGAACGGATGCCCGCGATGGAAATTCCCGAATTAAATGCCCTTGGACAAAGCTTTAACCGCATGGCAAAAAGTTTAGAGGGGGTGGAGAGCCGTCGCCGGGAATTGATGAGCGATCTCACCCATGAGTTGCGCACGCCCCTGACGGTGATGCGAGGCTATTTGGAGGAGTTGGCCGATGGGCGGTTAGATCCTTCCCCGGAACTGTATCTGCGTCTTGTGCGGGAGACCCAGCGATTAGAACGCCTCACCCACGATTTACAAGAATTATCCAAGGCGGAGGCGGGCTATTTGCCCATTCATCTGGAGTCGGTGGATTTGTTGCCGTTATTGCAGGGGGTGATGGAGCGGTTTCAGGATCAGTTGATGGATGATGATCCGGTGTTGATTTTAGATTGCCCTCCGGATTTGCCGCCGGTCTGTGCGGATTTTGACCGGACGGAACAGGTGATGATGAATTTAGTGGGCAATGCCCTGCGCTATACGGAGGTGGGGAAGGTGCAGATTCTGGCCTGGCGATCGCCCCCTGTGGTTTGGATTGCGGTGGTGGATACGGGGATCGGCATTGCCCCGGAGGATCTGCCCTATATTTTCGAGCGATTTTGGCGGGCGGAGCGATCGCGCTCCCTCCATAGCGGCGGCACGGGCATTGGTTTGGCCATTAGTCGCCGCTTAATTGAGTTGCAAAATGGTCATATTGAGGTGAAGAGCGAACTCCATCAGGGTAGCCGGTTTCAATTTTGTCTGCCGATGGTGTGAGGGGGGGGAGTTCGCAATGGGACTTCTGCGCTAAAATCAAGGCCAGGGTTGTGGGAAACCCCTTGCATCCAACCCTTAGCCCCCTCCTTGGTCAATGCCTAGTCCTGTTCCTCTCCTCGCCCTTGATTTTGACGGTGTGATTTGTAATGGTTTATCGGAGTATTTCCGAACCACTTGCCGGGCCTATGATGAAATTTGGGGGGCAGAGCATTTAGGGGATTGGGAAGCGGATTTTTGTGGGCTGCGGCCGGTGATTGAAAGTGGTTGGGAAATGCCGATTTTACTCCGGGCTTTGGCCATGGGTGTGACGAAGGAGGCCATTACCCAGCATTGGGCCCCGATTCGGGATGAGATTGTCAAGGCGGAAGAGTGCGATCGCATTAAAATTGCCACCATTGTTGATCGGGTGCGCGATCGCTGGATCCAGGAGGATCTGGCTGGCTGGCTGGCCCTCCATCGCTTCTATCCCGGCGTTTTAGAGCAAATCCAAACCTGGCTGCTGGCGAAAACCCCAGAACTCTGGATCATCAGCACCAAAGAGGGGCGATTCATCGCCCAACTCCTCCACCAACAGGGGATCGACTTTCCCGGTGGCCATATTTTCGGCAAAGAAGTCAAACGCCCCAAAGCCGACTCCCTGCGGCAATTGCTATTCCGGCAACCGGGGGCCTGGTTTGTGGAAGACCGCATGGAAACCCTCGAAAACATTGCGGATCAGCCGGATCTTCAGGTGGTGGAGTTGTTCCTCGCCGATTGGGGCTACAACACCGCCAACATGCGGGATTTGGCTCAGAATCATCCCCGGATTCGGCTGTTGAGTTTGGCGCAGTTTTGCGGGGGTTTTGGGGAATGGGGAACGGGGAATGGGGAACGGGGAATAGGGAATAGGAAATTTTGGGTGTAGGGGCGTTGGCGTAGGCCTGCCGGAGGCACAAAAATTTTTCGCCCCTCTGGGGTTCTAGCGTTTTAAAAGTGGCAATAATGCGCCGAGGAGCAAGCCTAGGGCTAGGGTCGCCGTGAGGACGATGCCAAAGGGAATTTCCACCGATTCCCAGGTGAGGAACCGGAGGGTGAGGGGGGTGATATTTTGGATGGACACCGTGGCCACTAAGAGGAGGCAAGTGCCGAGGATGGTGGCGGTGAGGAGATTGGCGATCGCCCGCATGGCTGAATTTTCCTATGCAATTTCAAGCAGAGCGATTAAAATGAATCGTGACTCTTGGAGTTGATTGTATCCTAAACCCTAGCCCACCCGATGTTGTGAAACTGCCGTGAGTATTCCCGAAACCGCCAACACCAACAGTCTGCGCAGCGAAATCAGCCGCCTCAAGGAAGAACTGCAAACCCGTGATCAACTGGTGCAGCAACTTTCTCAAGAACTTTTCCGCTTGGTCAAGGGCAATACCGAATTCATGCCCCAGCCGGAGGTCTCCGATCGCCACAAGGCAGAAATGCGGATGTTGCGGGAGCAGCTTCAGGAGGTGGAGCAGCAGGTGACGTTCTATCAACAACAGATTGCCAGCCGGGATCAGGAAGTCCATGGGCTGCGGCGATCGGTGCAGGAGTTGAGCGATCGCAGCCGCATGCTAGAGCAGGCTTTACAGGAAATGCCCCACATTTACCGCCGCAAATTTGAAGAGCGGATGGTTCCCGTCAAGGAAAAAATCGACCGCATCCAGCGGGAAAACCGGCAGCTACATGTTGAACTGCAAAGTGTCAGCTATCGCCTCGCAGTGAAAACCCGTCGCACAACAAACAAAGTAGACTTACCCGCCTTCGGCCGCCCCAATCCTGGCCCCATCCCCCGCTTCGGCACAGTCTAACCCCCTCCCTACTGCTCAAATCGATGTCCCCGTAGCCAGCAAATTCTGGATCGTATGGAGCAACACCTGAGGCTTAAACGGCTTACATAAATAGGCATCAGCCCCCTGCTCCAGGCCCTGGGCGCGATCGCGCTCCGTGTCTTGAGTAGAGCAGAGGATCACATAAATGCCCTGGGTACGGCGATTGGTTTTGAGAAAACGGCACACCTCATAGCCATTGAGGTGAGGCATCACAATGTCCAGAATAATAATGTCGGGAAGTTCCTTCCGCACCTGTTTGAGCGCATCCAAACCATTGTCCACCGCCGTGACGGTAAACGACTGGGCCTTCAGCCAATGGGCAATTAAATGTCGTTGGGTACGACTATCTTCCACCACCATGATGTGAGCCATCAGACACCTTGCCAAACGAAAAGCTATCTACAACATCCCAACCCCAGACCCGATGATCAGGGATTAATAATTCCCAATCCACCCATAGCCTAGCAACAGGGAGAGGATGAATAAGGCGATCGCACCCTACTCCATTCTAAAAGACTTTAAGGGGTTCGCCATCGGACTTATTCGGGAATTGTCTTGCGAAAATGCGTAGGGGGTGATGGGGCAGGCATCCCAGGGGGTGAAATCCCCCAGGTTGAGAGATTGCGCCAACACCGTGGCAACAGCAGCGGGGAGGGGGCGGGCGAAAAAGTAGCCCTGGCCAAATTCACAGCCCAACGCTCTCAGGTAGTGAATTTGGGCCGCCGTCTCTACCCCCTCCGCCACAACATTCATCCCCAAATTATGGGCGAGGGCAATAATGGTTTTAATAATCTCCGCTTCTCCCCCCTGAATTTGCATCGACTTCAGGAATGATCGGTCAATTTTGAGCGTATCCACAGGGAAATGGTGGAGATAACTGAGGGAAGAATACCCGGTGCCAAAATCATCAATACTCAATTGAATGCCCCGTGATTTCAAGGCTTGCAGCGTTTCTTGGGCCGCTTGGGCATGGCCCATAATCGCACTTTCCGTAATTTCAAACTTGAGAGCGTGGGGATCGATATGGGTGCGGTGCAACATCGCATCAATTTGCGTCAGTAATTCCGGTTGGGCAAATTGCTTGGCGGAAAGATTGATATTCATCGTCAGTTGCAGATCAGGCCCCCATTGCTGCTGCCAAGCTTGCAGTTGGTGACAAGCTTCAGCAATCACCCAAGCGCCAATATCGAGGATGAGGCGGGTTTCCTCAGCAACGGGAATGAACTGACTGGGGGAAATCCAGCCTTTTTCCGGGTGATGCCAGCGGATCAGAGCCTCAAAGCCGGAGAGTTTTCCCGTGGCGAGATGGATAATCGGTTGATAGTAAAGTTGGAACTGACTGTGCTCAATGGCCCAGCGTAGATTGGTTTCCAGTTGCAGTCGCTCCAAGGCGGAACTGTGCATGGCATAGTTAAAGACGGCATAATGGCCTTTGCCGTCAGCCTTGGCCTGATACATGGCAGTATCAGCATCCCGCAACAGCTCCTCAGGATGGTGGTAGTTGGGATGGGCGCAGGCAATGCCAATACTGACGTTAGAAAAAATCGTGTGTTGGTCAATGGTGAAGGGCCGTAAAAAGGCATCGTGAATCCGTTGGGCAATGGCGATCGCCTCCCGTTCCTCCCGCACATGGGGAATCAAAACCGTAAATTCATCCCCTCCCAACCGGGCTAACAGTTGATCTGGGGCTAAACAACTCCGTAAACGCTGGGCAATGGCCATCAAGAGATGATCCCCGACGGTATGGCCCAAACCGTCATTGACGGTCTTAAAGCCGTCCAGATCGAGGAAAAGCACCGCGAAGGGATTCATCACGTTGCTCTGGTAACTGTTGATGGACTCCTGAAGGCGATCGAAGAAGTAAGCACGGTTGGGTAGATCCGTGAGGGCATCGTAGAAAGCAAAATGCTCCAGTTGGGCCTCCGCCTGTTTGCGATCGGTGATATCCGTCAGCATCCCCAAAGCCCCTAAATATTCCCCCGCTTCATTGAACAAGGGGCTAGTGGAAATCAAAGCCCAGAGGGTTTGGCCATTCCGTCGCCGGAAACAAAAATCATGGCGCTCTTCTTCCCCACGCCGCCGCTTGGCTAGTTTTTCCTCCACGAGGGGCCGAGTCACCGGATCGATAAAGTCAAAGAGGGATTTACCCCGCATCTCCTCCGGCGTGTAACCGAGCATTTCTGCCATTTGAGCATTGACAAAGTTCGTCCGGTTTTGGTCATCTAGCATCCAAATCCCTTCCGCTGCTGTTTCGACAATGCGACGGTATTGGGCCTCACTGGTTTGCAGGGCCAGTTCTGTTTGATACCGTTGGGTGATGTCATGTTGCACCCCGACAAAGTTGGTGAGTTGCCCTTGATCATTGAATACTGGCGCAATGAAGAGTTGACTCCAAAAGGGAGTACGGTCTTTGCGATAATTCCGCAGCGTTACATGGCATTCCCGGACTTCCGCCATGGCGGCCCGGATCGTGGCGAGGGCTTGGGGCTGGGTTTCATGCCCCTGCAAAATGCGGCAGTTCCGGCCAATAATTTCCGCTGCGGTGTAACCGGTGATCGCCTCAAAGGCAGGATTGACATAGATCACTGGGTTATCAGGTTGGGTGGCATCGGTGAGAACTACGCCGTTGTGGCTGGCGGCGATCGCCCTTTCTAGCAGTTTTAACTGTTCATCGGCCTGTTGGCGGGCAATGGCGGTGGCCAACACATGGGCGACGGCTTGTAAAAAGTGAATATCATGCTCCGTAAAGGAGCGATGGCTTTGGGTATGTACACCTAAAACCCCAAAGGGATCCCCATCGGTTTTGCCCGCAATTAACACATTGACGCCAGCAACAATCTTGTGGTTATGGAGCAAAGGCGTACCACCAAAGCGGGTTTCGGCGGGGAGGTTGGTGACAATCACCGGTTGATTCATGGCCAAGGTATAGCCAGCATGGGACTTTTTCCCGGCACTGAAGACGGCATGACCCACCAAATTGCGATCCCAACCTGTGCCGGAACGAAGCAAGAAGGCTTGACCATTGGGGAGCAACTCCAGAACATAGCCAAACTTCACATCCAAGGTGCGGGCCACTAAACGGATGGCCTGCTGCATGAGCAGATCAAGGTTTTGATTGGCGAGGGCTTTTTGCCCCAGTTTGGCAACGATCGCCTGTTGACGCAGCCGCTGATGGAGTTGGCTCTGGGTTTGGGCGCGATCGCGCAAATGGGCCTGTTGGCTGGAGATATCCCGAATAATCACTAAAACCTCTGAGCTGCTATAGGCAGTGATCCGGGCTTCGTAGTCATGGAGGCGGCCCCCATGGGAGAGTCGGTAGATGAGGGTTTGGGTCTGTTGGTTCCGAAGGGCAGTGGCGATCGCCTCAAGGAAATTACCCCCCACATCCGGCGGCAAGATCTGCGTCAGATTCTGACCCACAGAATCCTCCGGCAGGATGTTGGTTAACAGCCCCATAGTGGGGTAGTAGTCAATCAAAGTGCCATCGGCACGACAACGGAGAAGCAGATCGGGAATTGCTTGGAGATAGACCGTTGCCGCCGTGGTACTCCGGGGGGTTATGTCCTTAGCCATAGCAGCAAGGTAAGGAGACCGCTGACCGGGTAAGGGTTGCCAGTGCAACCTAAATACCTTGATGAAAAATAAGACTGTGGGGATCAGGAAAAACGGCGCAAAATACTGATAAGACCTTTCCCCCGAGCAGAAAAGCCCTACCGCAATCACGCTGGTGATTAGACTCAATATCCAGCCTTTTGCCACTGAAAGGATATATTCAGTTGAGGGCGCAAACACTGGGCAGGAGTTAATCATATTATCCAAGTTCTGGGTGTATTCTCGAGCACCCTTTGACCTCATTCTAGGGGAAATACTAAGGAATCTGACACTTTCCTATCGTTACCTTGCAAAGTGTTTCGTTTGATAAACTATTGTGTAGATTGCGCAAACCGAGAGCAATCCCGATCCGGCTTGTTGATTCATTGCCATACCCACTCAAACAGAAGCCGCTGCGCGTCTACACCCTAAACCCCTCGCAGGAATAGATCTTTTTGGCCAACGGGTGAAAGGGCTGTATACCGCCTGGGGGGTGGGGGTTGACCGATTGATCTAGGATCGCCATAGCGCCAATCATCATTTTTTCTCTGAGGATTCAGCAAAACCATCATGCTCGCCACCCAAACCACTGCTGCCCTGGTTCAAGCCCAGCGGGACTATTTTCAAACCGGCCAGACCCGTCCCTACGGATTTCGTCGCCAACAACTCCAGGCCCTGGCCACTGCCATTCAGGGGGCGCAACCCGAGATTAAACGGGCCTTAGCAGCGGATTTGGGCAAATCCGAGTTTGAAGCGGCCCTGACAGAAATCAGCGGAGCCTTGAGCGAGATTAAATATACCCTCAAGCATCTCAAGGGCTGGATGGCTCCCCAACGGGCAGCGACGAGTATTGTCCAGTTCCCTGCCCAGGGGGAAATTTGGGCAGAACCCTTGGGGGTGGTGTTGAATATTAGCCCCTGGAATTATCCCTTTCAGTTGGCGATGGGGCCGTTGATTGGGGCGATCGCCGCCGGTAACTGCATGATCCTCAAGCCCTCGGAACTCTCCCCCCACACGGCGCGGGTGATTGCCGATCTCATCGCCCAAACCTTTCCCCCGGCATATATCACCGTCGTGGAAGGAGACAAAACTATCACCCAAGACCTGCTCAAAAATCGCTTTGATCATATTTTTTTCACGGGCGGCACAGCCATCGGCCGGCTGATTATGGCGGCGGCGGCCCCCCATTTAACACCGGTCACGCTGGAATTGGGGGGGAAAAGCCCCTGCATTGTGGCCCCCGATGCCCCTTTGGAATTAACGGCGCGGCGCATCGCCTGGGGGAAGTTTATCAATGCGGGCCAGACCTGTATTGCGCCGGATTATGTTTTGGTTCCCCCGGCATTGAAAGCGCCGCTGTTGGGGCAGTTGCGCCATTGGATTCGGGAATTTTACGGGGAAAATCCCGCCGATAGCCCCGATTATGGCCGGATTATCAGTGAGCACCATTGGCAACGGTTGAGGGATTTAATCGATCCGGCTCAGGTGGCGATGGGGGGCGAGGGGGATGACTGCCAACGGTACCTCGCCCCCACTGTCCTCGATGGTGTCGGTTGGGATGATCCGGTAATGGCGGATGAGATTTTTGGGCCAGTTTTGCCGATTTTGACCTATGAGGGGATGGATGAGGCGATCGCCGCCATCAATGCCCGGCCCAAGCCCTTGGCCCTCTACCTCTTCAGCAATGATAAAGAGTTGCAAAATCAAGTCCTCAGCCAAACCAGTAGCGGCGGGGTCTGTATTAACGACACGATTATGCATTTGGGTGCGCCGTCGATGCCCTTTGGGGGCGTAGGGGAAAGTGGCATGGGGGCTTACCATGGCAAGTTTACTTTTGACACGTTTTCCCACCGCAAGAGTGTCTTAAAGCGCAAGTTTTGGCTGGATCTGGATCTGCGCTATCCCCCTTATAAAGACAAGTTGAAATGGCTCAAGTGGTTATCCTAGATCGTTAACCCCATACGCTCTAACCTTGTGCTCTGGCTCTGCTTGAGCATAGGCTTTCGGCGGCTCGCCATCGGGAGGCAGAGCCTCCCAAATGCCATGACGAGGGCAGATAGAGCAGCTCAATCACCAAATTAACGCCAAATCTAAAACAAATCCCGGTAACACCTCCTCCCCCAACAATTGGGCAGGGTTGATGAGTAATTCCGGGGTTTGGTTGGGGCGGTAAATTTCCACATCCCGGTTTTGAGGATTGAGGAGCCAAGCTAGGCGCGTGCCATTGTTGATGTATTCCTGCATTTTGGCTTGAAGTTGGGGGAAGCGATCGCTCTTGGAACGCAGTTCAATGACAAAATCCGGAGCCAAGGGCAAAAACTTTTCCTGCTGCTCTAATGTGAGCGATTCCCATCGCCCCAAGGAAACCCAGGCCGCATCTGGGGAAAAATACGCCCCATTGGGGAGATGAAAGCCGGTGGAAGAGTCCAACACAATCCCCAACTGGGTGGCCCGATTCCATAACCCCAACTCTAAATTCAGATCAGAATTGCGTTTCCCAGTCATTCCCCCCGTCGGCGGCATAATCAGTAAATCTCCTTGGGCAGTGCGTTCCAGTTTTAGATCCCGATTCGCCAAACTGAGTTGATAAAACTGCTCGTCGGTGATCGGTGTGGTGGTGGGGTTGGTGAGGATAAGCGGTGTGAGCATAGTGATCGAGCATCTGGTTATAGGATGGATGGACGTAGGGGCCTTGGCGTAAGCCTGCCGGAGGCACAAAAATTTTTCGCCCTCCCCAGTCCGGCGGATTGCAGATCAGATGAAGCGATCGGGGAGTTCAAGGGGGATGGGGCCAAGATCGCCCCGACGGAAATCGTTGAGGAGCATCACCGCCACTTTTTCCGTATCCCCTTGGTAGCGATCGCCCGCCAAGCGGTGTAGATAACCCTCGCCATTTTCCTCCTCCTGAAGGGGGACATGGTAGCGATCGCCTAAAATCCCCGCCAAATCCAAAGCCTGCAACAGATCAATCAACCGCTCCGCCACCTTCTCATTCTCATAGGCCGCCTCACCAATATCCTCACAGATCGCCAACTTCACCGCATCCTCCTGACTGTCCAACCGCCAAGGAATCACCCCCGGTGCATCGAGGAGTTGAATTTGATCAGAAAGGCGCACCCATTGCAATTGTCGCGTCACCCCCGCTTTCCGCGCACTTTTCACCACCTTACGATTCACCATCCGGTTAATTAACGCCGATTTCCCCACATTGGGAAACCCCATCACCACCGCCCGCACGGGGCGCGATCGCATCCCTCGACTGTGCCGCTTCGCATTCACCGCCACCCCCACCTCCTGAGCCGCCTTAATCACCGGCCGCACCCCAATCCCCGCCTTGGCACTGGTCCAATACACCGTTTCCCCCTGGTTTTGAAACCAAGTTTCCCAGGCCTGTTTTAATTCGGGGGGGATCATGTCCACCCGATTGAGCAACAGTAAACGGGGTTTTTCCCCGATCCACTGGGGGACATCGGGATGCTGGGAAGCGAGGGGAATCCGGGCATCGAGGACTTCAAACACCACATCAACATGCTTGAGTTGCTCCTTGAGTTGGCGTTCTGCCTTGGCGATGTGGCCGGGATACCATTGGATGGCGGGGGGACTGTTGCGCATAGGGATGGGGGGCGATCGCCGAAAAAGCTGAATTCTTTTCCATTATCGCCACAAGGGGGAGGGGGAAAGGTGGGAAAATGGCAAAAACTCTCAATCTGCGATGGAAACGGCTCGTTCTGGTTATACCTTGCCCGTCTTTGCGGCGGCGGCGGCGGTGGCGGCCCTGCGGGGATTACAACAGGGGGAAAGTTACGAACGGATCCCCCTTAATTTAATTCACCCCCCTGAATCGGTGGAAATCCCCATCGAACAGATGGCCCCCTTGGGGGATGGGAGCGTGGTGGCCATTACCCGCAGCGATCCGGGGGATAACCTCGATCTCACCCGGAATACGCCCATTTGGGCCGTGGTACGATTCAGCCCCACTGCCTCAGCACCGATCACCCTCATCGGGGGGGAAGGCATCGGCAAACAGGCCGACCAAAGCGCCGCCATCTATGCCTACGCCCGCGAGGTGATCACCACCAACCTCCTCAACCATCTACAACCCGGTGAGCGGATCACCGTCGAGATCATCCTCCCCGCTGGCCGGCAACTGGCTACCCGCACCGCTAACGCCGCCTTTGGTGTGATTGAAGGATTATCCCTGCTCGGCACAACGGGGATCAGCCAACCCCTAAGCGCACCGGCCCAACTGGCCGAATATCAAGAAACCCTCGCCCAACAGGCCGCAGAATTTAAAACCCTTGTATTCTGCCTGGGGGAAAATGGTTTAGATTTGGCGCGAACCCTGGGGATCAATCCCGCTCAACTGGTGAAAACCGCCAATTGGTTAGGGCCGATGCTGGTTGCGGCGGCGGCCTTAGGGGTAGAATCCCTCCTCCTCTTTGGCTACCACGGCAAGCTGATTAAACTGGCGGGGGGCATTTTCCACACCCATCACCATTTGGCCGATGGGCGGCTGGAAATCCTCTCCGCCTACGGGGTGCGGGCGGGGTTAGGGGGGGATATTTTGCGGGAGATTGTGGAAAGTGCCACGGCGGAGGCGGGCCTGCAACGGTTGCGCCAGGCGGGGCCGGCGGCTGTGGATGCGGTCTATGGGCTGGTGGTGGCGGGGATTGATCAGCGGAGCCGCGCCTATGTGGAGAAGCAAGGCTACCAGGCCCCCCGGATCGGTTCGGTGTTGTTTGATGGCGATCGCCACCCCTTCAGCCAAAGTACAACAGGGGCAGAGATTCTCCGCGAATTATGCTAGTATTGTATAAATAAATAATATTAATTATTGACTTTTTATGAGCAAATTCCTGCAATTGATGCTGATTTAAAACTCTGTTCTTTGGCTTTAGACAATCTGCAAACTATGGTTTTTCTTCATTAACGCTAACGCTCAATATGGCAACCCAATCTACCCCATCCCTCCTTGTAGACCCGCAAACTGACGCAGATTCAACTCCGATTAATCGTCAGATGATTGCAATTCTGGACTTTGGTTCCCAGTATTCAGAACTGATCGCCCGACGCATTCGTGAAACCCAAGTCTATTCCGAAGTCTTACCCTACCGCACCACCGCCGCACAACTCCGCAAACTGAACCCCAAGGGGATTATCCTCTCCGGCGGCCCCAATTCCGTGTATGACGGCCATGCCCCCCAATGTGATGGGGAAATTTGGGATCTAGGCATTCCCGTTTTAGGGGTGTGCTATGGGATGCAACTGATGGTGCAGCAGTTGGGGGGACAGGTGGAGCGGGCCAAGCAGGCGGAATACGGCAAGGCGGCCCTGATGATTGATGACCCCACGGATCTGCTCACCAATGTGGAACCGGGTTCGACGATGTGGATGAGCCACGGGGATTCCTGCACCGCCTTACCTGAGGGGTTTGAAGTTTTAGCCCATACCGATAACACCCCCTGCGCGGCGATCGCCCACCACAGCCGCCACCTCTACGGCGTGCAATTTCACCCGGAAGTCGTTCATTCCGTCGATGGCATCGCCCTGATTCGCAACTTTGTCTATCACATTTGCGATTGCCAACCCACTTGGACAACGGAAGCCTTTGTGGGAGAGGCGATCCGGGAGGTTCGCGCCCAGGTGGGGGATAAACGGGTGTTGCTGGCCCTTTCGGGGGGCGTGGATTCTTCCACCTTAGCTTTCCTGCTCCATGAAGCCATTGGTGATCAACTCACCTGTATGTTCATTGACCAAGGCTTCATGCGCAAAGGTGAGCCGGAGCGGTTGGTGAAGATCTTCAAAGAGCAGTTTCATATTGATGTGGTCTATGTCCATGCCCGCGATCGCTTCTTAAAACAATTGGAAGGTGTCACCGATCCAGAGGAAAAACGCCGCCGCATTGGCCATGAATTTATCCATGTTTTTGAAGAAGAATCCCACAAGCATGGCCCCTTTGATTACCTTGCCCAGGGGACGCTTTACCCCGATGTAATTGAATCGGCGGATACCAACGTTGACCCGAAAACCGGCGAACGGGTGGCGGTGAAAATCAAAAGTCATCACAATGTGGGCGGCCTGCCGGATAAACTGCGGTTTAAATTGGTGGAGCCGTTGCGGAAACTCTTTAAGGATGAGGTGCGCAAGGTGGGGCGGGCCATTGGCCTGCCGGAGGAAATTGTCCGCCGTCACCCTTTCCCCGGCCCCGGTTTAGCGATTCGGATCATTGGCGAAGTCACCGCCGAGCGGTTGAATATTTTGCGGGATGCGGATTTTATTGTCCGGGATGAGATCAGTAAGCGGGGGGTCTATCACGACTATTGGCAGGCTTTTGCGGTGCTGTTGCCCCTGCGCAGTGTGGGGGTAATGGGGGATCAACGCACCTATGCCCATCCCATTGTCTTGCGGTTTGTCTCCAGTGAGGACGGCATGACGGCGGATTGGTCGCGGGTTCCCTACGAATTGTTGGAAATTATTTCTAACCGCATTGTCAATGAGGTGGAGGGGGTGAATCGGGTGGTGTATGATATCACCTCGAAACCCCCCGGCACGATCGAGTGGGAATAGCGGTTTCCTTGGGGAACCCTCACCCCAAACCCCTCTCCCAGGTCGGGAGAGGGGCTGATGGACTTTAATCCCCCACCCGTTCCTCAACAATTTAAGGTTGTGAAGAAACAAGATTCTCCCCTCAATGGCATTTGGCTGTTTATGATCCTCGCTTCCACCGTCGTGGCGGCGGCGCGGGGCACGATGCCGGAACTCACGGAAGCGGTGTTTGAATCGGCGGCCAATGCGGTGACATTGGCCATCGGTTTGATTGGGGCGTTGGCTCTCTGGTTGGGGATTATTCGTGTGGTGGAGGCGGCGGGGCTGATGGCGGTGGTGGCACGGCTGATCCGGCCCGTGATGTTGCGGCTGTTCCCCGATGTGCCGCCGGAACATCCCGCCATGTCTGCAATGATTATGAATATGGCGGCCAATGCCTTGGGGCTGGGGAATGCTGCCACGCCCATTGGTTTAAAGGCGATGACGGAGTTAAATAAGCTCAACACCGCACCGGGGACGGCCACCAATGCCATGTGTTTGTTTTTGGCGATTAATACCTCTTCGGTGACGATTCTGCCCATTAGTGCGATGACGGTGCGGGCGGCGGCGGGGGCGGCGCAACCGGGAGCGATTATTTTGCCCTCGATTATTGCCACGATTTGCTCGACAACAGTGGCGATCGCCGCCGCCAAACTCCTCTCCCGTCCCGATCCTGCCTTGGCCCCGGTGGAAACCCTCGCCATCGATCAACCGGTGGAGGAATCCCCCCTGGAAAATCCAGCCCCGGAACTTGATCCCCCTGGATTGTGGGGCAAGGTGATCTTTGGGGGGTTAACGGTGTTGTTTTTGGGGGCGATCGCCTACCGCCTCACCGTTCAGGGAACCCCGGCCCTAGCCGCAACGGATCTGATGGCCGGGATTTCCAACTGGCTCCTGCCCATGGTGATTTGCTCCCTCTTACTCTTGGGCTATTGGCGGGGGGTGAAAGTTTATGAAGCCGTCACCGAGGGGGCCAAAGAAGGGTTTGAGATTGCGGTGCGGATTATTCCCTTTTTGGTGGCCATTTTCGTGGCCATTGGCATGGTGCGGGCCAGCGGTTTATTAGAAGGATTAACCCAGGTGCTCTCTCCCATTACCGAATTTGTGGGGATGCCCGCCGAAGCCCTACCCATGGCCTTTATTCGCCCCCTTTCCGGCGGCGGGGCTTTTGGCGTAATGTCCGAGATTGTCAACAATGATCCCGATGGTTTTTTATCCTATTTAGTCAGCACGATGCAGGGGTCAACGGAAACGACGTTTTATGTGATGGCGGTGTATTTCGGCAGCATCGGCATTATGCGCACCCGCCACACGCTACCGGCAGCTTTAGCGGCGGATCTCACCGGGATTATTGCTTCCTTAGTGATCTGTCGGCTCACGTTTTAAACCCGGTCTCCCTTGTGGGTTATATTGGGGGCAATTTCCCATGAGCTTGATATTGTGAGGATATTCATGGCTTAATGAAACGGCGTTGATGCCTCGTGGGGAGGGATCACCACAGGCTTAACCCTAACCGCAAACCTTTAAGGCAGGAGCACGTTGGATGACTATAGGGCCACCCTTTGATGGATCCTGGCAAATGACTGCGCTAACGCGGATTTCCCCGCCCGTATTAGCGATTTTTGGCGGCCCGATTACCGATCCGGTGGGGGTCTTTTTGATCATCATGGCGATCATGTTGGTGGCCCCCTTGATGTTTGAGCGGTTTCGTTTGCCGGGGATTGTTGGGTTAATTCTTGCCGGGGTGTTGGTGGGCCCCAATGGTTTAGGGGTGTTGCAGCGGGATAATACCATCATCCTCCTGGGAACCGTGGGGTTATTGTTTTTAATGTTCCTGGCGGGATTGGAAACGAGCCTCAACGACCTCAAACACAATGGTAAACAGGCGGTTACGTTTGGCCTGGCCACGTTTATCATCCCCATGGTGATGGGGACGGCGGCATTTTTACTGCTGGGTTATAGTTGGCTGGCTGCAATCCTTGTGGCCTCCTGCTTTGCCTCCCATACGTTGCTTTCCCTGCCGGTGGTGAGCAAGTTGGGGATTATGCGATCGCCCATTGTCACCACCACCCTTGGCGGCACATTAATCACCAATGTCTTTGCCCTCTTGGTGTTGGCGGTGGTGGTGCAGGCCCACCAAGGGGATCTGAGCTTGGGGTTTTGGCTCGTGTTAATTCCCTCCCTGACGATCTACACCGTGGCCACCCTTTGGGGTGTACCCCGGCTGGGGCGGTGGTTTTTTCGGCGGTTTGGCCATGATGAGGGGGCAGAATTTTTGTTTGTGGTGGCGACGTTGTTTGTGGTGTCCTATGGGGCCAAGCTTATCGACATTGAGCCAATTATCGGCGCGTTTCTAGCCGGGATTGCCATCACTGAACTGATTCCCTCCTTGAGTCCCTTAATGAACCGGCTGCAATTTATTGCCAATACCCTGTTTATCCCCTTCTTTCTGATTTCCGTGGGGATGTTGGTCAACCCCGGCATTTTATTTCAGGAATGGGCCTCGCTGCTGGTGGCGGGGGTGATGATTGGGGTGGCGATCGCCGCCAAATTGCTCCCCGCTTGGCTCACAGGGTTGATCTTTAAATATCCTGCCCCCCAAACCCTCACCATGTTCGGCCTCTCCGTGGCTCAGGCGGCCTCCACCCTGGCGGCTATCACCGTGGCCTACGACATCCAACTGGTGGATCAGCGGACGGTGAACGGCACGATCGCCATGATCCTGGCCACCTGTTTACTCTCCCCCTGGGTGACAGATCGCTGGGGTCGCCAGGTGAAAGCAGGGGGAGCCGCGACGGCCCAGCCCATTGTGCCGCTACCATCCCCCGGCAATCAACCGGCGAAATATCGCATTTTAGTGCCGGTGGCCAACCCCGATACGGAGGATAACCTCTTAAATTTGGGGATTTTATTGGCGAAACAAAGTCAAGGCACGCTCTTACCCTTCCATGTGCTTTTAGATCATTTAGGGCCAATTACCCCCTCAGATCAGACCCGTCAAGCCCAGCTTTTAGCCCATGCGGAGCAGATTTCCCATGCGGCGGTGACGGCGGTTAAAACCATTGGGCGGGTGGATGATTCCATTGATAAGGCCATCGTCCGGGCTACCCAGGAGAACGGGGCCAGTTTGATTATTTGTGGTTGGAAAGGCTATTCCAACTATCGGGATAATTTTTTCGGCAGTGTGATTGATAATGTGCTGCGGCGATCGCCCGTCCCTGTCCTCGTCACCCGGTTTACCCATCCCCTCAAAACCACCCAGCGGATCATCCTCGCCCTTGCGGATCAAGGCCAACCTCCCCCCCATTTCACCGCCGCCCTCCAGATCACCCACACCCTCGCCACGGAGTTAAAAGCGCGGTTAGAGGTGGCCCAAGTCACCCCAAGCCAACATAGCCCGACGGCCATCGCCATCCCCCCCCATTTCAGTAACATCACCCTCCGCCAAGAGCGGGGCAATTTTGTGCCGCGTATTGTGGAGCTGATCAACCAGGATGATCTGTTGGTGCTCATCGTAGAATCCGATGGCAATTTGCTCGGTTTATCGGTGTTGGGCAATGACCCGGAGGCGATCGCCCGCACCGCCCCGGATCTTTCCATCCTGATCATTCACTATCCTGCTTCCGCTTGATCCCCCTGCCATAAAGCCGCCAGGCCAGCGGTAACGATGCCATTGCCTGCGTCGTTGAGGTGGATGTGGTCATGGTAGAAGCGATGGGGATCGGGGTCGGCATTGAAGTGGGGGAGAAAATCACAGTAGGGGATCCCCTGGGTTTGGGCAAAGGTGGTGAGGCGATCGCGGGCCACAAGTTCATAATCCCGGGGTTTTCCGGGTTTTAGTTCCCGTTTGAGGGGAGTCATGGCGAGATAAAATTGCGCCCCTTGGGTTTGGGCGAGGGTGTGGATTTGGGCCAAGGCTGTCAGGTTTTTACCGACGCGATCGCCCCCCTCCTGATCCAGGGCGACTAATGCCGGTAACGGTTTGACCTTGCGGCCATAGCGTTGATAAACCTCATGGAGGGCGCACCAAGGGAGGCGATCGGGGTAATTGCGATCGCGCCCCACCCGTAACGGTGAGGGAGCCGTGGCAAATAAATCATCAGTATTAAGCAGCAGGATCACCCCCTGAGCGTTAAATAAACCAAACCGCGCCACATAGGCCCACTGATTGCGCGGCCCCCAGGAATTGGCCGAAGCATTCAACACTTCTAACCCCAACTGCTGCCCCAAACGCGCCGAAATAATCCGCCCCTGATCCGTCCACCAGCCCCCATTGGCCACAGAATCCCCCAAGAGCAGCAGTCGCGCCCCCGTCGGTTCTGGGGTAAGCTCCGGCCCCCGCATCCCGTAGCCATTGATCACAATGCGGCGACCATCGCGGCGGGTGCGTTGGTGGGGGGCGGGGAGATAGCCGATCTCCGGATCAGCAATGTAGAGGAGGGGACGGCCGAGGCCGAAACGCCAGCGGAGGATCGTTTCGATGAGGAGCAAGGCGATCGCCATTGTCAGCAAAACCCAGAAAATTAGCATAGGCGGTTTCCCTTCCGATGATTAAGATGAGAGAATAATCAGCCATCAATGGCCACATTGCAGTCTGCAACCAAGGAAACACAACCATGTCTGATCTGAATCGCGGCATCATGAAATTCAAAGGTGCTGACCAGCCCCTATTGGTCTACACATCCGCCGCCCTCGTCTTGGGTAGCATTGCCATCTTAATCCTCTGGGCCCTCCGTGTAGCCTACGCCGTCTAACCCCAAAACCCACGCGACGGGTGAACCAATCCGCCACGCCCTTGTGGTGGGCTGGTGTGTTCCCCGTCGATGGATACGCTATCGCAGATGGGTAAGCCATCGCGGATTGCCCCTCCCTAAACCCTGCCCCCTTTATCCTCCTTGTTATCCCCCCTTCACACTTTGGCCGTTACTGAAGCCGGCCCCCTGCTAGGTTCAGTTTGGTTTGACCTCACCGTCGTGGTCTTGATGTTAATGCTGTCGGCCTTCTTCTCCGGGTCAGAAACAGCGATCACCGCCCTGGATGACCTCAAGCTGCGCGGGCTGATCAAACGTCAAGGCGACCCCAACGGGCTATTTCGCCTCGTGATCAACAAACGGCCCCGATTCATCACGACGCTACTCCTGGGGAATAACCTCGTCAATATTTTTTCCACCGTCCTCACCAGTAACCTCTTTGTGATCTGGTTGGGGAATGCCGGGTTAGGGGTTGCGACGGGAGTATTGACGGTATTGGTGTTGATTTTTGGCGAAATTACGCCGAAATCCGTGGCCATTTTGAATGCGTTGGCCGTGTTTCGTTTAGCGGTGCGGCCAGTGTACTGGCTCTCGCGGTTCTTTGCCGCCCTGGGATTAATCTACATTTTTGAAGCACTTACGCAGCGAATGATTCGTTTGTTTCAATCCAAATCAGCCAAGGCCGCTGAAGGGGAAACCCTCAGCGATCTCCAGCTCATGATTGAGGTGTTGAGTGGTAAGGGTAAGCTCGATTTTTATCGCCATGATTTGATCAATAAAACGCTGATGTTAGATCAAATGATGGCAAAGGATGTGGTTAAGCCCCGGATTGAAATGCAGACCATTGCCCGTGGGGCTAGTTTGCAGGAGTTAGTGAATCTTTGCTTAAAAACTGGCTATTCCCGGATTCCAGTGCAAGCAGATTCTAAGGATCAAATTGTCGGCATTGTCCATTTAAAACGGGCGTTGCGACAATTGCAAAATGATCCCGAAAATCCAGGGGAAAGTGATGATCGTTTAACGATGGCAATGGATCCGCCGGTCTATGTACCCGAGACGCAACGGGTTGCCAGTTTAATGAAGGAAATGCTCAAACAGCGATGGCATTTAGTGATTGTAGTGGATGAGTATGGGGGAACGGTGGGGCTAATTACGTTGGAGGATATTTTGGAGGAATTGGTGGGGGAAATTTACGACGAAAGTGATTTCCCCCGCCAACGGTTGCCCCTCCTTCAGTAGGGATATTCTTTCGTGAATGAAATGATTTATCGTAGACGTTTATAGATCTATAGTGCTCACATTCCGTAGGTTAAGACTAATGATGCTAGTGAACGGTGCGTCAGACAGAATTCAACGATCAACATCATCATTGATCTGGTCTGACGCACCCTACGCTTGGGTTGTAGGGTGCGTCAGAGCGATTAATCTCTGAGGCAAAAGAGCAGCGTGACGGCTGACGCACCATTTTTGAGCAACCTGCGGAATGTCAGATAGTGAAATTAAATGTCCATCGAAATTTGATAAAATGAGGGTCGTTCTGCCAATCCTAACTCTAGCTGTCCACTACCATTAACTCGCGTCAATCCGGCTAACTCCATATATTTTTCTAACAAACCCATTTCCTCAGCAACAGCTTTTAGAGAAAGCCTTCTAAGAATATCTATAGTGATGGGTCTTTTTTCATCCCAAAAAATCATAGATTCAAAAAATTCAAGCGATGGTTGAGCAGTCAGAAGACTAAAAATGAAACAAGCCTCTTCCTCTGTATCAAAAGACAAAAAATTAACCGTATCATCCAACATAACCGGCTTATTATGAATGGGCTTAATTAGCGAAAAATTCAACCTTTTATAAAGCCCAGATATCGCAACCTTCCAATACTTAAATGAATATTCTCCTACCCCAAATATAGAATACAGCGGTTTATTTCTGTATATTGAACTTTTTCGATTACTCAGTAGATCATCATAGCCAAGTAAATACTGCCAAGTATTCGGTGCTTTATCCTTAATAACACTTGTATCCTCACCAATAAATTTTTGTGTAACTAAAACAAACTTCCGACACATACTAACCCTACCATTACCAACATCTGAACCCTTTAAAAGAGGATATAAATACTTTGATTCCAGTGAATACCGTTGATTCATCCCATTTTTAAATAATCCATCTTCAACTTGCTCAAGCTCCATTATTTTTGAGCAATCATGCTTAATCCCAGAACGCCAAATATATCTGAAATCTTGCCCTGATAAATGCTTCCATTTTTTATATTTTACTGTGTCTTTAATAGTCAATCCATCTCTTTCACCAATGCAGTAAAGTATCTGATTTGATGTCAGATCTTGATAAACAATGCAGTCAGAACTGGCATGAGAATGAGTAGATAAAACAAAAAAGCAAGCCTCTACTGAAGCTCCAAAGAACAATTTTGCATCAATTCGGTAAATATCAGCGCAGAATTTATTACCTAGTTTTTTTTGGATTTGCCTAAAAACCTTACGCGCCACCGAATACTTACACAAGACAGCTACAGTACCCTCTCTTTTTTTGAACCATTCAGTATATTTCAGTAGCATCCATTCCGAAATATCAAAATTACCTGAGCCTGTGATTGCCTCAATGCCACGACGATTTTGAAAATTTGATTTTGAAGGCAAATTTTTGCTATTGATGATGCTTAATTCACTACTCGTAACCCAAGGGGGATTCCCAATCACCAAAATATATCCCGAAAAATCAGCAAGAAAGGAATTCCAATCCATGCTAAAAAAATCTTCTGTGAAAACAGTTACATTTTCTGAATTCGGATATTTCAATAAGGATTTTCTGGCCTGCTGAACATATTGCTCATTAATATCAAAACCTACAATTCTTGAGCTGCCAAACTCCCTTAAAGATGCCTTAAGAAAAGACCCTACTCCACAAGTTGGTTCTATAACTAGATCAGGAGAGAGGCTGTATTTTTCGCTAAGGAGCTTAGTCGCAGATCTTGCCAGCTCATCCGGTGTTTGAAAATCACCAAACTGCCATTTATCTAATGATTTCACCATGTTATCGAACTCTAATTATTTCTGAAATATTACCTGCTTGTTGAATAACACGCCTGTATTGTAATCTCCATTGGAGAGCATTAGATATCGTTAAATAACCTTGACTTGGTGGTGATGCCAATATTTGATCAGCCAATTGATTTGCACCAATTTCATCAACGGGTAAATTTCTATCTTGCAAAAATGCAATAATATCATCTTTATTGCCATCACGATCTAAGATTTCTAAAATACCTCTAGTTGTTTGAAAATCTGCTGTCCGGCTTTTATTCACAAAAATAGTATGCTGTATATCTAACCTTGCAGTTCTATGATTAGAATCGTCATATTTGTCATACACAAAAATCAGAAGATGATATCCAAGCCCATAAATTTTTTGCGCGGCAGACTTAAACGGGCATGAAGATTGAGGTTGCTTTCCGCTCGTTACCTTGATGTCAATTTCAAGCTCAGGAACATCAATACCTGAGGCTGAATTGCCTAGCTGATAACTATAATTTTTTGCTAAATAAGCGGTAAATTTATGCTCAAGGTAAGTGCCAACAGCTTTTCCGTCGGTTACGCCATACAGTGTAGGCTCATCATAGGTAGACTCTATTGCGGCAAACTGTGCTGCTTCAGCACAGAATTGCTTGATCGTTAATGTTGGCTTCATGCTTTTTATCAAGCAAGGATTATCAAGATTATATCAGCCGCGCTGCCCATGGGATCCATCCCAATATTTCACTCATGGCCCCCAACACCCCCAAACCTTGGCCAGGAAAATCTAGAAGCGATCGCCCCCAATGGGAAAATGCTCCTCTCGAACTGTGAACCATCACGGATTAGGAATTCATCAAAGTTTGGCGGGGTTTGAAGGTTTCGATCTGACGAATTTGCTCATAGAGAGCCGCCTCCTCTGGGGAAACCGTCGTGGGGATTACCACTTGGATTTCGACAATTTGATCCCCCCGTTTGCCCTCCTCCTCCTGGGGAAAACCCTTGTTAGCCAGACGCAACTTTTGGCCCGATCGCACCCCCTTCGGGACATTCATCTTCACCAACCCATCCAACGTCGGCACTTCCACCATCCCCCCTAAAATCGCCTCACTGGGGGTGACAGGAATTTGACACACCACATCACTACCCCGCAACGTAAAGCGATCGTGGGGTTCAACCGTGATTTTTAAATATAAATTGCCCCCATTTAAACCCTGGCCCCGTAGCCGGATCTTCTGGCCATCCAACATCCCAGCAGGCATATCCACCTCCAGCGATCGCCCATCCTCCAACCGGATCCGCTCCCGCCCCCCTCGATAGGCCTTCTCCAACGGTAGAGAAAGCCGCGCCTCCACATCCCTAGGCCGTTGGGCGGGGGGGCGTTCAGTTTTCGTGCGCCGCTGGCGGTAAGCCTCCGGCGTTTTTGCATCCATGCGCACCTGACTCGTCGTTTCCTGATTGAACAAATCCTCAACGAAACGGTTAAAATCCGTGTAGTTTGTGGGGTCGAAATTATCCGGCGTTGGGCGGCCATTGCTGCGGCTCGGTTTGCGCTTGCCATTTTGGATAAAGCGGCTGAATTGATCATATTGCGATCGCCGCCCCTCATCGGACAGCACCTCATAGGCCTCGTTAATATCCTTAAATTTATCCTCCGCCCGCTTATCCCCCGGATTCATATCCGGGTGATACCGTCGCGCCAAACGCCGAAACGACCGCTTCACCTCCTCCGGTGCAGCCTGGGGTTCAATTTCTAAAATCGCGTAGTAGTTCCGAAAGTTCTCCATACCCAAATGCTTTACTCCCCAAGGTTAAACCCGCTTAAAACCAATCATCATCATCATCATCCCAATCGTCATAATTGGGGCGCGTCGGACGGCGGCGATCCGTCTCCCCGTAGCGGTCTGCTTTACCATACCCATCCCTACTGCGGCTATCCCCCACCCGGGGCCGCTCCGAACGACTGGGCCGGGGTTCCTCATAGGGCGATCGCTCCACCCGCCTTGTGGGGGGCGCACTGTAGGGATCATCGTAGGGGGCGTTTTGATAGGGAGAGCCGTAGGGAGAACGGTAGGGATCCGGTTCCGGGTAACGCTCCCGCTTTTTATCCCCCGAAAATGTCCGCTTGATGGAGCCAAAGAAATCATCATCCTCCCCATCGTCATACTGCGATCGCACCTCCCGATTCAACTCATAGAGGGCATCTTGCAAATCGGCATAGGTGCGATCGATCCCCCGCTCATCATCCCGCTCTAGGGCCGCCTCCAACTGCTGCACCAACCCATCGATCTGCCGCCGGTAATAGCTGGCAAACTGAGTGCCAAAATCTAAAACAATTTCCCGTAGTCGCCGCTGGGATTGATCGATCAACGCCTTCGAGCGGTTGCGTTTTTCCACCCGCTCCCGCCGTTCCCGATCCTGTTGGGCAAAACTCTCTGCCTCCTGAAGCATCTGGTTCACCTCCGACTGACTCAGGGTCGAGGCTTCCTGCACAACAATGCGCTGCTCCCGGCCCGTGGTGCGATCCATCGCCATCACCTGCAAAATGCCATTGGCATCAATATCAAAGGCCACCTGAATTTGCGGCACACCCCGGGGAGCTGGCGGCAGGCCCGTCAGCTTAAACCGGCCCAGAGATTTATTATCCTTGGCCATTTCTCGCTCCCCTTGGAGGATATGGATTTCCACCACCGTTTGATTGTTTTCCCCCGTGGAAAAAATATCAGAACGGCGCACCGGAATCGTCGTATTGCGGGGAATCAGCTTTTTCATCGCGCCGCTGATGGTTTCCAATCCCAAAGAGAGGGGCGTGACATCCAGCAATAAAACATCTTTCACCACCCCAGAGAGAATCCCCGCTTGGATTGCCGCCCCCACCGCCACCACTTCATCGGGGTTAACGTTTTGATTGGGTTGGCGATCGATCAGCATCCGCACCAGATCCTGCACCATGGGCATCCGGGTCGAGCCGCCCACCAGGACAATTTCATCAATCTGCCGAGGGGTCAGCCCCGCATCCTTCACCGCCCGTTTAATGGGCCGCCGAATCCGGCTCAGTAAATCCCCACAGAGTTCTTCAAATTGGGCCCGGTTCAGTTGGGTTTCAATATGCTTGGGGCCCTCCTCCGTGGCGGTGATAAAGGGCAGGTTAATTTCCGTCGTGGCCACCCCGGAAAGCTCAATTTTGGCCTTTTCGGCGGCTTCCGTGAGGCGTTGGAGGGCCTGGCGATCGCTCGTCCGCAGATCAATCCCTTCCGCCTCTAAAAACTGCTCCGCCAACCAATCCACAATCCGCCGATCAAAATCATTCCCCCCCAACTGCGTATCGCCACTGGTGGCCCGCACCTCAAACACGCCATCCCCCACTTCCAGGATCGACACATCAAAGGTTCCGCCGCCTAAGTCAAAAACCATAATTGTTTGGTTTTCCTTGCGGTCTAACCCATAGGCCAGGGAGGCCGCGGTGGGTTCATTGATAATCCGCAACACATCCAACCCGGCGATCTTGCCTGCGTCCCTTGTGGCCTGCCGTTGGGAATCGTTGAAATAGGCCGGAACCGTGATCACCGCCCCCGTCACCGGTTCCCCTAAATACCGCTCCGCATCTTCCGCCAGTTTGCGGAGAATTTTCGCTGAAAGTTCCTCCGGGGCAAAATCCTGACGGAGGCGGGGGCAAGGAATGCGGACATTACCGTTATCATCCCGGCGCACCGTGTAGGCAACGCGGCGAGATTCGGTGTTTAACTCACTATACGTCCGGCCAATGAAGCGTTTGAGGGCATAGAACGTATTTTGAGGGTTGAGGACAGCTTGACGGCGAGCCAACTGCCCGACGACCAACTCCCCATCCTTATTAAACCCCACCACAGAGGGAGTAGTACGCATCCCTTCAGCGTTGGCAATGACGAGGGGTTTGCCCCCATCCATGATGGCCACAACGGAGTTGGTGGTTCCCAAATCAATGCCGACTACTCTTCCCATGCCTGTTGAACAAATGTTAAGTCGTTGTTGTCTATTGTATCTTGCTACAGCTTGTCCTTAGCGTCTAGGTGCGGTCATCGCGAACCCACCCCGTTCCCCGTTCCCCATTCCCTGTTCCCCGTTCCCCGTTCCCCGTTCCCCGTTCCCCACCATTTTGTAACCAATTTA
>RECT01000210.1 GCA_007693875.1 Spirulina sp. DLM2.Bin59 | reverse complement strand
GATTGCGGGCCATGGCCCACCGTTACAAAACGTTACAATGAGGGGGTTGTTGTTCCTATTGTGCCGTGTCTACTGCTGCGCTGTCGCCTTTATCCACCGTGCCGGGCCAAGTTTGGCAATGGCGGGATTACCAAATTTACTACGTCAAAGCCGGAGAAAATCCCCAGCGGCCCCCCCTGCTCTTGGTGCATGGCTTCGGGGCCTCTACGGATCATTGGCGCAAAAATATTGCCGAATTGCAGGCGGATTTTGAGGTGTGGGCCATTGATTTATTGGGGTTTGGGCGATCGCAAAAACCCGACATTGCCTACAGTGGCGATCTCTGGCGGGATCAATTGACGGATTTTATTGCTGAGGTGATTGGCCGGCCGGTGGTATTGGCGGGGAATTCCCTCGGGGGCTATAGTGCCCTTTGTGTGGCGGCCCAGCGGCCCCAATGGGCCAAGGGGTTGATCCTGCTCAACTGTGCTGGCCCCTTCACACCGCCCCCCGGTACACCGGAACCTTCCCCCTGGCGCAAACTGATGGGCGAGGTGACAAAAGGCTTCTTTTTGCAACCTTGGGCCAGTTTTTGGCTGTTCCAATATCTGCGGCGACCGGCGATTATTCGGAAAACCTTGGAAAAGGTCTATCTCGATCGCAGTGCGGTGACGGATCAATTGGTGGCGGATATTCATCGGGCTTCCTGCGATCGCGGCGCATTGCAGGTTTTTAGTTCCGTGTTTAAAGCCCCCCAAGGGGAAAAGAATGATCTGCTCTTAGCCCAAATGCAATGCCCCCTCTTGATGCTGTGGGGGGAGGGGGATCCTTGGATGTTGGTGGGCGATCGCGCCCCCAAATTCCGCGCCGCCTATCCCCATCCGGATCAATACGAGGAGCATTTCCTCAATGCCGGCCATTGTCCCCATGATGAAATCCCGGCGATCGTCAATGGGCATATCCGGGCCTGGGTCACGGGTTTAAGCTAATCCCTAGAGGCGATCGCTCATCTGGGCTTGGTATGCCTGGTAAACCGCAGCGAGAAATTCATGGTCGCTGAGGTCTTCGGGGAGAACCCCTGGCAATTGCAGAATCCCCTGGACTTGGGCCGCCAGCTCTTGGCTTTTTTGGAGGCGGGCGGGGCGGCGCAGTTTGGGGGCCCGCTGGAAATAGTTGCGGAGGATCGTGAATTGTTCCGGTGTGAGGCGATCCAGTTGGGTCAGTTCCGGGAGGGTTGCCGCATAGGCGGCGGAGGTGCGGGAAATTTCCAACCTTTGCCGCTTGGGGGTGGTGGTTTCCTGAATCACCACCGTTCCCGCCAGCCAATCCCCGATCCGTTTTTCCCGTGGGCTGAAGATGATTAACAGCATCCCCAGGAAAAAGAAGTCATCCACCGGGCGCAGGAGCGATCGCATGGTTGCCTGGGGCAGACGAGCGGGCCGGCCATTTTCCCGAATCACCCGAATTTTCACAAACCGTTTGCCCGGTGTTTGCCCCTGCCACAGCACCTCAAAGGTGATGAAATAGCCCACATAGAGGCAAAAACTGAGGATGAACCCCAGGGCGATCACCCAAAGGATCATCGTTTCTGCGGCTATACCGGTGAGGGTGGCGATCGCCTCTATTTGATCGAGGGTGGCGCTCCAGAAAAAAATAAACCCCACCCACAGCAGCCCCCACAGGAGGTAATCAATCAGGAGCGCATAGGCTCGGTTGCCGATGCCTGCCAAGGTGAACGTCAGTTCAACGCTTTCCGGGGTGCGGAGGGTGATTTCATTGAGGAGTTTCATGGGAGATGGGGGCAGTTTGCCCACTGACCTTGCTGAATTTAAAAATTATGGGGTACAATAAAAAATTGTGTCGCATTGAGCCAAATCCATGCCGAAACTCAAAACCAAACGGGCTGCTGCTAAACGGTTTAGAGCCACCGGGACGGGAAAAATCCGTCGTCGCAAAGCGTTCAAGAACCACATTCTTGAGCACAAAAGCTCTGAGCAGAAACGCCGCCGCCTCTCCCATCTCTCTCTAGTCCATGAGCGGGATGAAGAAAATGTGCGGTTGATGCTGCCCTATCTCTAACCGGATAAAGCGGCCTGATTCTAACATTAATTTATGAGAAGACTGTAGAGAAAAACCATGGCAAGGGTAAAACGGGGTAACGTCGCCCGCAAACGTCGTAAAAAAATTCTCAAACTCGCGAAGGGCTTCCGGGGTTCTCACTCTCGGCTGTTCCGCACGGCCAATCAACAGGTGATGAAGGCATTACGCAATGCCTATCGCGATCGCCGTCGTCGCAAGCGGGATTTCCGCCGTCTGTGGATTGTGCGGATCAATGCTGCGGCTCGCCTCCATGATATTAGCTATAGTCAGTTAATCAATAAACTGAAGCTGGCTGATATTCAACTGAATCGCAAGATGTTGGCCCAATTGGCGGTGGTTGACCCTGATGCTTTCGCCAAGGTTGTGGAAACGGCGCTGCAATAAGCCCTCACGCCAGAATTTGCCTTAGCCCTGCTTCTCAATGAGGAGCAGGGTTTTGGTTTGGGCGAGTTGGTTTGGGCTAGATCGTTAACCAATAGTGGGTGAGGGCGATTAATCCGGCTCTGGCTTGGGCAAGGGGGCGATCGCTCCCCCAAATCCGATGCTGGGCGTAATAGTCCAAGCTGGCTTGGCAGAGGGGGAGGCGGGGGGGATCGGGTTGGGTGAAGCGGCGATCGCTAAAATCCAGCAATGCTGTCACCAAAGTATAATCACTTACGGTTAAGGCCCCCCAGGGGATGGGAGGGGTGAGCAATTTCGACTCTTGGGCCAACTGTAATAAATCTTGCCAGCGGGTGCGGGTATAGTGAACCGCCACATTGGGATCTAAACCTGCCAAGTTCCTTGGTTCTAGGCTTAACCATTGCTGAAAAACTGCCGTTAACCACTGGGCGATCGCCTCATCTGACCCATGCCAATCCACCACTGCCCGCCCCGGCACAGCCACCCATCCCCGCCCCTGGCATAGATGGGCCACCAAGGTTTGTGAATTCCTGTTCCGTATTTTGGCCCATTGTTGAGCAATGGGACTACGATAAATCACAGGATAAGCTTGACGCACTCGATAAATTGGTAGGGAATCGACAGCAGGGGTGACAACCCCCACAGCGGCGAGTTGCTCTGCTAATTGCTGTTGTAGTTGCGATTTTAGTGAAAGTTGCCTAATCATTGGCGCGATCTTTACCCCGCAATCTCCAGCCACCGACTGCCCCGTTCTCCCCTTCCCCTGTAGCATTGCAAGCCTCCCATGCTAGCACCTGTCCCCCTTGCTGAAATTGCTCCCCCCACCATTGCCTCCCAACCGATTTGCGATTGGGCCAAAGCCCACTACCGCGATCGCTGCTTTGCCAAGGATGAACCGATTCCGGCCCGGCCCGGGTTGTTGTACTTGGTGGAGCGGGGAGCAATTCGGCTGATGGGGATGACCCAAACCCCCGCCCCTGGCAGTCGTCCCCTTAGCCCGGCGGAGCAATCAGAGGCGGTTTTGTTAGGGTTTGTGCGGGCGGGGTTGCCCTTTGAGTTTGTGGCGAGATCGCCCTTTCATTTTGATGCCTATGCCCATGTGGACGGAACCCAAGTCATTTGGCTCTACTGGCCAGACCTGGAACTCTGGCCAGAAATTCAACAAAGTATCTGGGCTGCCTTTCGCTATCAACACCAGCGCAAACTTCTCTGGCTCAGTACCCTGGGGCAACGGCGCACCATTGACCGTTTAGTGGGAATCTTAACATTGCTCATGGAGGAATGCGGCGAACCTTGGCAAGGGGGCTACCGTCTCCCCTTTCCCCTCACCCATGCCCATCTCGGCAGTGCCATTGGCTCAACCCGTGTGACGGTCACGCGGCTCATGGGCCGATTGCGGGAACGTGGCGTAATTGTGATTTCAGATGATAATTTGATAGGGATGCCCTAGCTTGTTTTTTAAGGGAAATGCCGTGCAATATTTAACAATTGGCTTGGAAATACGGGAGGCGATCGCCCACCTCGCCCAATATCCGATTCTCTGGCTCGACACCGAAACCGCCGACTACAGGAGCAAAAATCGTCGCATCGCCCTGGTCCAAGCCCAAACGGATCCAGGGGGCGATCCCGATCAAGTGTTTCTCTTGGATGTTCTTGATCAACCGGAGTTGATCGAAACCCTGATCACGACCATTATCGCCAATCCCAAGATCGAAAAGGTCTTCCACAATGCCAGCTATGACCTACGGTTTTTGGATCAAGCCCGCGCCCAAAACATTACCTGTACGCTGAACATGGCCAGGGCCATCCCCAAATCCCTGCTCCCCGTGCAAGATCACAAACTCAAGACCCTAGCGGCTCATTTCTGCAATCTGCCCCTCGACAAAACGGAGCAGGGTAGTGATTGGGGCAGACGACCCCTAAGCCCTGCCCAGCAGGATTATGCCGCCTTAGATGTGATTGTCCTGCCCCAAATTCATCAAGCGTTGCTCAGGCTGCAAGCCATAGCTGCGCCCGCCCGTGATCCCCAACGGGAAGATTTGGATGCCTTAACCCTGGCCTATCGGCAAATCAGCCCCAAATATGAGGCGATGAAAAAAGAATACGAAAGTATTAAAGAACGGCTTAAACAGGCCATGGATGCCCAACAATGCAAACATTGCAATGGGGTGCAGTATCAGAAAACAACCTCGATGGATTACAAAGCCTCCTTTGCTGATCTCCTCGCCGTCACCCAAGCTCAACAACTGCCCCCGCCCAGTTTACCCATCAAGCTAACGAAGGAATGGCAAAAACAACTCAAACCAGTTTGGCATCTACTCCCCAGGGAGGAAGCGGTGCAGGTGCGGATCTCGCTCAAAATTGCCAAGGATGAGGAGGATGTGCCGTTTTAAGCAGTCTGAGGGATCTTGATCCTAACCATTGCCTCAGACCGCGATCGCCCCTTAGGATAAGAGTCTACCTTTGAACGCTTCCCCCATGGCCCTCACCCTCTACAACACCCAAACCCGCAGAGAAGAACCCTTTACGCCCCTCGAACCGGGGAAAGTGAAGTTCTATTGCTGTGGCGTGACGGTGTACGATGCCTGCCATTTGGGCCATGGCCGCTCCTATATTGTTTGGGATGTGTTGCGCCGTTACCTGACTTGGCGGGGCTATGGGGTGGAATATGTGCAAAACTTCACTGATATTGATGACAAGATCCTCAACCGTGCCCAAAAGGACGGCAGCACAATGGCGGCGGTGAGCGATCGCTACATTGCCGAATATTTCACCGATATGCGTCGCCTCAATATCCTCGATGCCGATGCCTATCCCCGCGTTACGGAGCATATCCCCCAAATCCACGCCCTGATCCAAACCCTGATTGATCGGGGTATTGCCTACGCTGCTGGGGGGGATGTGTATTACAGCGTGGAGCGGTTCCCGCAGTACGGGAAACTGTCGGGGCGAAAATTAGCGGATCTCCAAGCGGGGGCCGGTGGCCGGGTGGGGACGGAGGAGCAGAAGAAACAGCACCCCTTTGATTTTGCCCTCTGGAAGGGGGCAAAACCGGGGGAACCGGCGTGGGATTCCCCTTGGGGGCCGGGGCGGCCGGGGTGGCATATTGAATGCTCGGCCATGGTGCGATCGCATTTTGGCGACACCATTGATATTCATGCCGGGGGGGGCGATCTGATTTTTCCCCACCATGAGAACGAAATTGCCCAATCGGAAGGGGCGAGCGATCGCCCCCTGGCTCACTATTGGCTCCATAACGGCATGGTGAAAATCGGCGGCGATAAAATGTCGAAATCCTTGCAAAATTTTGTGACGATCCGCGATTTCCTCGACCGGCCCACGGATCCGATGGTGTTGCGGTTGTTTGTCTTGCAAGCCCATTATCGTAAGCCGTTGGATTTCACAACAGAGGCGATCGCCTCAGCGGAAAATGGTTGGCAAACCCTCAAGGAGGGTCTGCAATTGGGGGATGAATTTGCCGCTCAGTTGGGTTGGCAAAATCCTGAAGCAAGGGATGGGGAAGGGGGCGATATGCCTTCGGCAGGCTTGCGCCAACGCTTTCAGGCCGCCATGGATCAAGACCTCAACACCCCCAACGGTTTAGCCGTCTTGTTTGAACTGGCCAAGGAGTTACGGAAGGTGAAGAATATTCTCATCCATGGTGGCGAGGTGGAGCCGAACCCCGCCCTCAAAGGCCGTTGGCGTACCCTGGTGGAATTGGCGGGGGTGTTGGGGTTGGTGGCGGGGGAGCCAGCGGCGGAAAGTACCGCAGGATTGAGCGATGAAGCCATAGAAACCCTGATTGCCCAACGGACTGCGGCCCGCCAGGCGAAAAATTTTGCCGAGGGCGATCGCCTCCGGGATCAACTCAAAGCAGCGGGGATTATTTTGGTGGATAAACCCGAAGGGACAATCTGGCATCGGGAGTAGAAATTGCCCTTTTTCAGCAATCCAGTTGTAGCTATAACATCATGGCTGATTCTTTCTGACGCACCCTACCCCCTAAAGAACGGTGCGTCAGCCGCGACGCTGATCTTTTACCTCATAAATTTACTGGTCTGGCGCACCCTACAACTCAAGCGTAACCAGCAGAGGGTTTCGGATTTCTGAAACGGCCTAATAATACTGACTGCTGCTATAAATCAACAGCAATCTTGAGGCTACCAATTCCGCCATTTACCCTGATTTTTGCCTGTTTGAACTTGCTCATACCGTTCGAGCAATTGTTGGTAATCGGGAGATTTGGCCCACCGTTGAATTTCCCGCGCTCGTAAAACTGGGAAAGGATGGGTGCGTTGCTGGACTTGGGCTTGGCGGAGGAGATGGCCGAGATCGCGATCGCCGATCGCATCATAGGACTGCGCCTGAGCCACAAAGGCCTTTAAATTTAACAGGGGGGCTAACCGAGGGGAACCCCCGGAAAGCTTCATCAAGACTGACATCACCACATCGGGATTTTGAGCCGCTAACAGGGCGGCGCGATCGCAACTAAATTCTGCACAGCGCACCCAAGTTAACAGTTGATCCTGCAACGCTTGGGTTAACAACGCCCCCCACCCTGGCAACAAATTCGTTGCCAACACCATCAAATTCGCCAGGGTTAAATAAACCCCATGCTCACATTTCAAATGGCCCAACTCATGGGCAATCACCGCCTGCACCTCTTCCCAGGTCAGCAGTTCAATCAGCGAGGTATGGAGGACGACAAAGGGCCGCTGCCCCCGCATCGCCAAAGTGTAGGCATTGGGGGCTGGGTTTTGTTGCACATACAATTCCGGTGGTTCGAGATCTAGCACCGCGCAGGCTTCCAAAAGGAGATCATGCAGTTCCGGCAGTTGGTTCCGCCCCACCTGGACGCTGGCGGCAATGTTGTTGATAAAGAAAAACTCCTCGGCCACAGGACTGAGGAGGGAACGAATCACCACATCCAAACCCGGTAAGGTTTGGAGGGCTTGGGTAGCCTCTTGATCAAGGGGATGGCGGAATTGGGGGGCTTGGAGGCCCCGCAGGGGAATTTTGGCGGTCATGGGCCCGGGGGGGAGGGGGTTTAGTCAGCAAGCCATTGTTTAACCCGCTGGAGAGATTTCCAGTCGGGTTTACGGGTGAGGCCATCCTCAATATTTTCCAGGACATCCTGACGGATTTCCTCACTCAGGGCCATCATGTCCTGGGCGGCTTCGATGTGGCTACGCACACCGGTTTGACCGGCATCTAGCATGGCGAGGGCAAGGTTAATCCGGACTTGGGGAGCCTTGGGATCGAGCTTGACCCCCTTTTGGGCGGCTTTGAGGGCGGCGGCGGGCTTATCACAGAGGAGATAGAGCCAGGCGAGGCTAGACCAAGCGGCGGCGTTTTTGCGGGCGCGATCGCACACTTCCCGAAACACGGGAATCAGGGTTTCAGGGCTTTCCCCCGCTTGGTAGCGCTCTAGGCCGCTTTCATAGAGGGTCGCAACAGAATCGGTCATGGTGGTTCGGATGGTAAAAGGGCAGACAATACTTTAAAGGCGATCGCCCTACTGTACAAGGTCTGCCGATTTTGATCTAGACCCCGAAGGATTTACCACAGCCGCAGGTTTGGTTCGCGTTGGGGTTGGTGAATTGGAAGCCGCCGCCAATGAGGGCGTTGCTGTAGTCCAAAACCAAGCCGTAGAGGTAGAGGAGGCTTTTGGGATCGCAGATGATTTTGAAGCCATCGTAGTCGTAGACTTCATCATCGGGGCGGGCATTGCTGATTTCTTCAAAGTCCATGGCGTAGGACATCCCAGAGCATCCCCCGTTGCGCACTCCCACCCGCAGGCAAAGGTCTTGCCCCTGTTGCTCCCGGAGGAGTTGGAGGTGTTTGAGGGCGGTTTCGGTGAGTTGAATCCCCCGTTGTATGGTTTGGGTTCCTTGGGTCATAGCGGCTCTCCGTTAAACAATTTTTGTCGGGCAGTGGCCCAGCTAGACCCTATTCTAGCGAGGTCTGCGGCAATTGTGGGCCAAGGGGCGATCAACCCGGCGGGGGCGAAAAATTTTTCGCCCCCACACCCATTGATTTTGCAACCGGATTCCATCGCACAATTGCCCATTATGCCAATCAATTAGAATAGCTCTAAAATTCTCCATCCTCTAGGAAATTAGATATGTTGCAGCGATCGCTCCTCATCGGTTTATGTAGTTTACTCCTCCTCTTTGGGTTTAACCCCACCGCCCTTGCCCTCGGTGGGCCACAGCCCCCCATCGGGGAACCCGCACCCGCCTTCACCCTCCCCACCAATCCCGAAGGAAAACCCGTTTCCCTCACAGATTATCGCGGTCAATGGGTCGTCCTCTACTTCTATCCCAAAGACTTCACCCCCGGCTGCACCCTAGAAGCCAAACGGTTTCAACAGGATTTGCCCCAATACCAAGCCCGCCATGCCCAAATCTTGGGGGTCAGCGTCGATGATGTGGCCTCCCATCAGGAATTTTGCGACAGTGAGGGCCTACAATTTCCCCTCCTAGCCGATGCCAAAGGCACCGTCAGCAAAGCCTATGGCTCCTGGTTGGGGATGATGTCCCTACGCCATACCTATCTCATCGATCCCGATGGGATTTTGCAGGAAATCTTTTTAGGCGTGCGCCCCGCCATCCATAGCCGCGAAGTACTTGCCCGTTTAGATCAACTACAAGGCTCTGGGACAGGGGTATAATTTTGGGGACGTGGTTTTAATGTGGGTGTCCAGATGTCGGTGCAGACTTCCCTTGGGGCGATCGCCCAAACTTTTGCCCAGCATAACAATGCCTTGCGGCTCCGCAAGCTGATTTTTTGTGCCTGTACCCAACGGTGGGAGAGCGATCGCACCCGCTTAGAACAACAACCCTGGCCCCAACTCCTCCAAGACCTCTATTATCGCTACCCTAACCCCGAAGCCTTGGGGGATGCCATCTTTGGTGTGGTCAAGCAACTCAATCGCCAGGGGGAATATTCCCGCCTGGCTCAGATCATTCTCGATCAATTAACGCCCCTCTATGGAGAAAATGCCACCGAAACCACCCAATTTCTGACGGAGCAAACCCAATTTTTCAACGAGGAAACCCAATTTTTTGCCCCCACAGCCCCCCATCTTGATCCCGATGATCCCGACACAACGACAATCATCACCATTGCCGCAAACCTCAACGCCATGGAGCAAAACCTGCGGATGCGTAAGTTGCTCTGGTGTTTGCGGCACAACAGTTGGGAAAATGATCCCCAGGCTTTGCTGCGCATCGATTTAGCCACGTTAATTGGTGATTTGCAACAGGAATACCCCACCCGCGAAGATTTCAAGCAAGCCCTAGGGCAAGTGGTGGGCAATCTCAGCCGTCGTCGGGAATATGAGGCGATCGCCGCCAGCATTTTAGAGATCATCAACCCCCTGTACCATGCCATGTTCTCCCCGGATCCCAACCTGGGGGATGCATTGCCCCCCGTGGTGATGGTGATGGAGCAAACCCCTGCCGCCACAACGATCCAATCCTTAGAAACAGAAGTCCATCTCCAGACGGCCATTTCGCCGCCGGATTTGTCGGAATTTCCTGCCCTGGATTTCCTTAAATCCGACAACCCCACCACCACAGAATACGATCTGAAAACCAGCACCAACTTCACCCCCGCCCAACCCCCCCCAGCATTGCAGTCCCCAGCGGTGAAATTGCCCGACTATGACCGCTACGGAGTTCGGTTAGCGGTGATGAAATACGCCAATCCGCTACGGGCCAAAATCCTCGCCTTTTCGATCTTGAACCACAACTTCACCACCGATAGCCATGAGTGGTCAAGCCTCCGCACCCAACCCTTTGATGATCTGTTACGGTTGCTCCACGAGGAATATTCCACCTGGGATCACCTCGTGGAAAAACTGACGGCAACGGCAGCACAATTGGAAGCCCCCGCCGAAAGCACCCAGGCCGCAGAGGCGATCGCCAAAGCCATGAAACCCTATTACATCCCCAGTCGTTAACCTATGAATGCTCAACAACTGTGCGATCGCTACGCCGCTGGTGAAACGGAGTTCGTCGCCGCTCCCTTAGGGGGGTTTAACCTGGCCGGGGCAGATTTAATCGGCATCAACCTCACTCGGGCTGATCTCCACAGTGCCAGCCTCATGTTTGCCTACCTGAGCCGTGCCAAACTCGCCAAAGCCAACCTCAGCGGCGCCAAACTCAGCGGCGCCAACCTCAACCAAGCCCTCCTCACCGGAGCCAACCTCCACAACGCCGACCTCCACGGTGCCAGCCTCCAAGGGGCAGATCTCCGCAGTGCCAACATCACCCTCGCCACATTGTTAGATGCCAATTTAATCGAAGCGGATTTGCGCGGCACTAACCTCAGCGGCGCCAACCTTACCGGGGCCTGCCTGCGGGGGGCCAACCTCCGGGAAGAAAAACGCACCTATAGCTCCAGCCTTACCGGGGCAATCCTCTGTAATGTCGATCTCCAGGGGGCGAACCTCAAAGGGGCAGATTTGCCCAGGGCGAATATGAGCGGGGCCAATTTGCGGGAAGTGAATTTTCGCAATGCGGATTTAAGTGAGGCTAACCTCAGTGGCGCGGATTTGAGCGGCGCCTTTTTGTCCGAGGCCAATTTAAGTGGTGTCAACTTTGCCGGGGCGCTGCTCACTGGGGCAAAAATGGAGCGGGTGCTCATGACCGAGGCAGATCTCACGAAAGCAGACCTAGCCGGGGCGCTGCTCATTGATGCCCGCATGGCCAAAACCCAACTGGCGGCAGCCAACTTAACCGGCGTGCGCCTCAACCGTGCCGATCTCAGCCGTGCCAACCTCAAAAATGCCAACCTCACCGAAGCGGAAATGATTGAAACCTATTGTGCTCGCACGGATATGACGGGGGTCAATTTAACCAATGCCAATCTAGTCCGGGCGGAATTAAGTACCGCGATCCTCACCTGGGTGGAATGGCGGGGGGCAACGATGCCCGATGGTAGCGAGTATCGGGATTGATTTGCCATTGATCCATTGTAGGGGCGTTGGCGTAAGCCTGCCGGAGGCACAAAAATTTTTCGCCCCCCCGCCGGTCTTCCCTCTATCCTCGAATTCTGTGGGAGAATGAAAAAGCGTAACCTCTAGGAATGAAGCAGTTTTAAACTTTATGGCCAGTAAAATCAAACGCGGTTCCTTGGTGCGGGCGGTGCGGGAAGCCTTAGCCAATAGTGTCGAAATTACCGCCAGTGATGCCCGACTCCCGGCCTACCTGTTTGAAAGCAAGGGAGAAGTGGTGGAGATTGAAGGCGATTATGCTTTTGTGAAGTTCTATGTGCCGACCCCCGCCATGTGGTTACGCCTTGATCAATTAGAAGCAGCGGATTAGGATGCCCCCTCAAACTCCACGGGTAGCAGTGATTGGCGCAGGCCGGGTGGGTAGCACCTTGGCCCAGCGGTTGGTGGAGCAGCACATTGCGGATGTGGTGCTGTTGGATGTGGTGGTGGGGTTGCCCCAGGCGATCGCCCTTGACCTCATGCAGGCTCAGGGCCTAGAAAACCACGCCTACACCCTCACCGGTACAAATCACTACGAAGACACTGCCGGGGCCGATCTGGTGGTGATCACCGCTGGCTTTCCCCGCCGGCCGGGGATGAGTCGGGGGGATCTCCTGGCCAGTAATACCCAAATTGTCACAGCAGCGGCCAGGGAGGCGATCGCCCATTCCCCCAACGCGATTTTATTAATCGTCACCAATCCCCTCGATGTGATGACCTACATGGCCTGGCAGGTGACGGGATTGCCCCCGGAG
>RECT01000181.1 GCA_007693875.1 Spirulina sp. DLM2.Bin59 | reverse complement strand
GGAGCAAGCGGCAGCGGAATCCCGGATTAAGGAAATTAACGAGGCCTACGAATAACTCAACGTCAACCCCGCCCCCCCCAAGATTCCCCCACCCCCCACCAGCCAAGCCCCGGGTGATCCCATTGAAAATGAGGCTCAATGGTACTACATCAAAGGGGTGGAAAAGGCCAAGCAGGAGCGGTATAGCGAAGCCTTGGCGGATTTTTCCCAGGCGATTTTTTTACAGCCGGACTATATTTCTGCCTATAAATATCGGGGGCTGGTCTATGCGATTTTAGGGAACGATCGCAAGGCCAACGCCGATTTACACCGAGTTTCCCTGTTGCAAAAACGGGGACAACCCACAGAACACCGATCCTCCCCCTTTGGGCAAACCCCCCCCCCGACTGGCCCCGCTGGATCACCCTGGCATTGTGCAGGAACTCTCCGCAACCATAACGAGGGGATTAGTGCGATCGCCCTCAGCCCCGATAGTCGTTACCTAGTGACCAGTAGTTATGATCAAACCCTGCGGGTGTGGCAGTTAAGCACTGGCCGCTCCCTGCGGATACTGACGGGCCACGATGGCCCGGTGTACTGTGTGGCCATTAGTCCCGATGGCCGCTGGGTGGCCAGTGGCGGAGAAGATCACACCGTGCGGCTCTGGAATATGCAGAATGGCCGGTTGGTGCGAACCCTGGGGGGCTGGATGGGCGGCCATAGCCTGGCGGTGTTGACGGTGGCCTTTCACCCCGATCGCAAGCGGCTCGTGACTGGGGGGGCAGATAAAACCCTACGGGTGTGGCAGTTTGATCAGGGGAAGGAATTGCACTGTTTAACGGGCTATAAGGAAGGGGTGACAGGGGTGGCCCTGAGTCCCGATGGCTCAGTGTTGGTGAGCAGTAGCCTTGAAAAAACCCTGAAGATCCGTCAGATGAGCAGCGGCCGCCTGGTGCGATCGCACCGCAACAACTATCACATCCTCGCCTTGCGCTTTAACAGCGATGGTTCCCGTCTGTTTACGGGTACTTCCGAGCACCAAATTTGCGCCTGGGACTTAGAAGCGGGGGAAGTGGTGCAAACCTATGGGGGCAGTCAGGGGCCAGTGAGTGCGATCGCCCTCAGTGCCAATGGCCAAACCCTATTTAGTGGCAGTGCCAGTGGCGAGATCAAGGGTTGGGCCCTGGGGAGCGGGCGCGAGAAATTTAGCCTCTGCGACCATCGCCAACAGATTACCGGCCTTGTGGTGACGGCGGATGGGAATACCTTAGCCAGTGGTAGCCTCGATGGAACGGTGAAAATTTGGTGGCGATCAAGGACATAAAACCCAAGTGACATCAGCGGCAAAGCAGAGGGCCAAGCTCTATGATGGATTTTGGTGAAATCAATGGCCCCATAGGCTGGTGTGTAGGATGAGGAAACAATGGTGGCAACCCTGGACTCCTGGGGAGCGTTTGGCATTAGATTGGGCAGCAATGATCGCCATTGGGCTGTTAACAGTGCCCTTGGTTGCATTGTTGATCCTGGGCGATAGGTCCCGTCCCCAGATCACTAATTTTAGTTGGGAAAATCTCATCATTGGGGCCCAGCATGATTATTTTTTCCTGGACTTTAACCGGCCCATGGATGGGGCGGTGCTGGATAACCTCACCATTACGCCCCCCCTCCCGGGCAAAGGTGCGATGGTGGGGCAACGGTTAGCCTACACGCTGGAGGATATCCCCAGCTATGGCAGGGAATACCAGATCACGATCGAGGATGGGGCAGAACTGCCCCGCAGTCGCCGCCATGCCGCCCGCCCCCTTACTCCCTTTAGCGCCACCGTCAAAACCCGCGATCGCCTCCTAGCCTATATTGGCGTTGAAGGGGAAGAAGAGGGCCGCCTCGTGATCTCCAACCTCACCCGCGAGAAAAAAGAAATCCTCACCCCCCCGGATTTAGTCGTGACGAATTTTCAAGTTACAGGGGGGGGCGATCGCATTCTCTTTTTCGCCTTTGCCAAGGGAAACCCCGACGGCTTCAACGCCCAAGAACTCTACCGCACCACCACCGCCCCCGATCGCCTCACGGAGGACGACCCCCCCCCGGGCCAAATCCGCCGTCTCCTCGATGCCCAAACCTATCAAAATCTCCAATTTGACCTTGCCCCCGGTAATGATGCCGTCGTCATTGAACGGGTGAACCGGCAAAACCCCAACGATGCCGGCCTGTGGCTCCTCACCCCCAACGGCGATCTTCGCCCTCTGGGGATTCAGGGCAACCGCTTCCGCATTTCCCCCGATGGTCAGGTGGTCGCCGTCCGCGATGGGCAAGCCAACACAAATCGCAGTGGTGTCACCATTTTGCCCCTCACCAGCACCGCCACCAAGCGGGAATTTTTACCTGCCCATGAAGACTTACTGGCCTTCTCCCCCCGGGATTATCGGGAAAAAATCATGGTTAAGCGTAGGGATCAACGGCAGCGATCGCTGGTGGTCATCAACGCCGAAGGCCGGGAGCGGGAGTTAATCACCACCACAGGCTTAATTTTAGATTGTCATTTTGAACCCCGGCAAGCCGTCCTACTCTACTGCCTCCAAGCCGAACGCCTCGACCCCCAACAAACAGAAATTACCCCCTTTGTCACCCTGATCAACGTCCAAAACGGCCGGGAAGTCCCCCTTGTCGCCCTCACCAATGACCTCAACGTTCGTATGGCCATGGCCCCCGATGGTCGTTATTTAGCCTTTGACCAGGTCATTGAATCCGCCAACGACAGCCGTCGCCAAATCCCCCCCGGTACTGTCTGGATTTTACCCCTACCAGATTTTATTGAGGGGGCAAGTCTCCCCGATCTGGTTCCCCCGGAACGCTACGCCGCCGGTCTCGATCCCCAATGGATTCCTTAAAACTGCTCGCGAATTGGTATGATCGCAGGCGGCTTTGCCGCCTGTTGGGGGGAGGAGAGACCAGCATTAATGCTTAATTCCACACCAAGCAATCCACGCCTTTTGCTTTAAATATCTGGCTCACCGCTGCCATTAATGCCGGTGTTGGGGGTGGAGTATCACCCAAAACATAGGGCAACCCCAGTTGCTGCCATTTATATTCTCCCATCTTATGAAATGGCAAAATCTCCACCCGCTCCACATTGTTTAAACTACTCACAAACTCCGCCAAACCAATCACATTCTCCTCAAGATCTGTTAACCCCGGCACCAATACAAATCGAACCCAAGTCGGTTTAGCAATTTCAGCCAAATGACGGGCGAAATTGATTGTTGGTTGAATGGATACAGCCGTTACTTGACGAAATAGATCGGGATCATAGGACTTAATATCTAATAACACTAAATCCGTATGGTTCAAAACAGGTTCAGCAACCTTGGGCATCACATAACCGGATGTATCGAGGGCAGTGTGCAACCCCAGCCGGTGGCAACGGTCAAAAATGGCCGCCACAAATCCCGGTTGCATCAGCGGTTCGCCGCCGCTAACAGTAACGCCACCATTACGGATGTAATTCTTGGTGCGCTCAATCTGCGCCATGATCTGATCCACCGTCACCACCGTTCCGGCATCGATCGCCTGACAATCAGGGTTATGGCAATAAAGACAGCGCAAGGGGCAACCTTGGGTGAACACCACAAAGCGAACCCCAGGGCCATCCACCGTGCCACAGGTATCAATGGAGTGGATGCGACCGGATGCCAGGGGGGAAGAGGGGCCATCGGTATGCTGTCGGGAATTACCCATCAATATAGCTATAGCTTATGGGACAAAAACAACTGACTCAGCCCCTTTAAGGGGCTGAGAAACTAGCTAGCAACGTTCGTGGAACGTGCGATAAACCACGTCAAGCTGTTGTTCGCGGCTGAGTTTGATGAAATTAACCGCATAGCCCGAAACCCGGATTGTCAGTTGTGGGTATAACTCAGGGTGTTCCATCGCATCCAGGAGCGTCTCCCGGTCAAAGACATTGACATTAAGATGAAAACCCCCGTCGCGGCCATAACCATCAAGGAGGGCCACTAGATTGCTAATGCGATCGCCCTCCGTTCGGCCCAAAGCCCCCGGCACAATCGAAAACGTATTCGAGATGCCATCCTGAGCATCGCCATAGGGCAGCTTGGCCACAGAAGCGAGGGAAGCCACCGCGCCCTTACTATCCCGCCCATGCATGGGATTAGCCCCCGGAGCAAAGGATTCACCATCGCGGCGACCGTCCGGTGTGTTGCCCGTTTTCTTGCCATAAACCACATTGGAGGTAATGGTGAGAATGGACTGAGTGGGAATCGCCTCACGGTAGGTCTTGTGCTTGCGCAGTTCAGCCATGAAGGTTTGCACCACCTGCACAGCTAGATCATCAACGCGATCATCATTGTTGCCGTAGGTGGGAAAGTCACCATCAATTTCGTAGTCCACCGCTAAACCTCGCTCATCCCGCACCACCCGCACCTGGGCATACTTAATGGCCGCAAGGCTGTCAGCAACCACCGATAAACCCGCCATCCCGTAGGCCATGGTGCGCACCACATCACGATCATGGAGGGCCATCTCCAACCGCTCGTAGCAGTATTTATCGTGCATATAGTGAATGATGTTCATGGTGTTGGCATAGGTCTTGGCCAACCAAGCCATCATTTGCACCATACGCGGCCAGACCTCGTCATAGTCCAGGATATCAGCGGCGATCGGGGCATAGGTGGGGGCAACCTGTACCCCAGAATGCTCATCTACGCCGCCATTGATGGCGTAGAGCAGGCACTTGGCCATATTCACCCGCGCCCCAAAAAATTGCATCTGCTTACCGATACGCATCGCCGATACACAGCAGGCAATGCCATAATCATCGCCCCAGTAGGGCCGCATCAGGTCATCATTTTCATACTGAATTGAACTGGTTTGGATCGACACCTGGGCACAATACCGCTTAAAACCATCGGGTAGCTGCTCAGACCAGAGCACCGTGAGGTTAGGCTCTGGGGCAGGGCCAAGATTGCTGAGGGTGTGGAGGATGCGAAAGCTGGTTTTAGTGACGAGGGGCCTGCCATCTACCCCGAGGCCGCCGATGCATTCCGTGACCCAGGTCGGATCGCCGCTGAATAGCTGGTTATAGTCGGGAGTTCGCAGAAACCGCACCATCCGTAACTTCATCACGAAATGATCGATGAGTTCCTGGGCTTCAATCTCGGTGATCAAACCGGCTTCCAGGTCGCGGTCAATGTAGATATCAAGGAAAGTGGAGACGCGCCCGAGGGACATGGCTGCGCCGTTTTGCTCCTTGACGGCGGCTAGATAACCGAAGTAGAGCCACTGAATCGCTTCCTGAGCGGTGGTGGCGGGACGGCTTAAATCAAAACCATAGGCTTGCCCCAGTTCTGTTAATTCGTTGAGGGCTTTGATCTGCTCGGAAATTTCTTCCCGCAGACGTATGGTGGCTTCGTCAAAGTTGTCTAGTTCGAGGGTCTTTTTTTGAGCCTGTTTGTCAGCAACAAGGCGATCGCACCCATAGAGCGCCACCCGCCGATAGTCACCGATAATCCGCCCCCGGCCATAGGCATCGGGCAACCCGGTGATAATCCCTGACCGACGACAGCGACGGATTTCGTCGGTGTAGACATCAAACACACCATCATTGTGGGTTTTACGGTAGCGGCTAAAAATGTCCTGAGTGGCGGGATCTAGATCATAACCATAGGCTTTGAGCGATCCCTCCACCGTGCGAATCCCACCAAAGGGCATGATCGCCCGTTTCAAGGGCTGATCAGTTTGTAAACCGACGATCTGCTCAAGGTGGCGATCGATATAGCCAGGGGCATGGCTCGTGATCCCTGAAGGCACGGCAGTATCGGCATCCAGTACGCCTTTTTCTCGCTCGATCGCCATTAAGTCTTTGACTTTCTCCCAGAGGGTAAGGGTTCGGTCTGTTGGGGGGGCAAGAAAGCTACCATCCCCTAGATAGGGACGGTAATGGGACTGCAAGAAATTGCGCACATCGATCGCCTTTTGCCAGGGGCCAGACTGGAAACCAGGCGTGGGGCCATCGGGGGTTCTATCGGTGAGGTTTTGTGGTGATAAGGACAGGGTTTGAACAGCCATAAACAAGCCTCTTGGATGCGCCTACCCTACCATTGTCCGATCTTGTTCATGGAAATCTCAAGAATCTTAAGATTGATTTCAAAGGAAATCCCCTTAATCAGATCATGAATCAGATCATGCAGGGAATTTTTGCACAAAAACAGCGACAAACTCCCCCCTGGCAACCGGTGAGGAATTAGCCTCGATCCGCCTCGCTCTCCTTCCTCACCCAATAGGCCAAAACCGGCTGATCAATCCCCTTGAGGGTGAGAGATTGGAACTTTTCCACCTCCGTAGGAGCCAGCAATTGCGCCACCGTTTCCGAAACGAGAATACTGTTGGGTTGGGCTGCCTCCTGGAGACGGGAGGCAATATTGACCGGCGGGCCGATCGCCGTATAGTCCGCCCGGTGCTCACTGCCAAACATCCCCACCACCGACTCCCCCTGATGGATACCACAGCGGAACCGTACCGGCGGCGGCCCATCAGGGCCAATAATCCCCTGAGCACGCCACCGTTCATTTAACCCATCCAAAACCCGATACATTCCCCGCGCCGTCGCCACCGCCCGCCGCGCCTGCTCCTGGGGCGATAAAAATTCCGGCGCACCATAGAGCACCAAAATCGCATCCCCCATAAACTTATCCACCACGCCGCCATTTTCAAACACCGCTTGGGTCATGGCCTCCAGATATTCATTAAGCAACTGAGCAATGCCCCGCGACTCCAAACGGTTCGACAGTTGAGTAAACCCAACAATATCGCTAAACAAAATTGTCACCAACCGGGGTTCCGGATCCAGTTCTAGGGTCATATCCCCTTGGGCCGCCCGCCGCACCATTTCCGGCGGTAAGAACCGTTTTAACACCGCTTCGGTGAGGTAGGCGTTAATTTCCTTCATGTGTTCTTCATTGGCTTTCAGGGCCAACATATTGCGCACACTGGCCAAGAGTTCCCGGTCATTAAAGGGTTTCGATAAATAGGCATCGGCCCCCTGCTCCGTCCCCTCAATGCGGCTCCCTTCATCGGCCTTGGCAGTGAGTAAAATAATTGGCGTGCCCCGCAATTCTGGATTGCCCCGCACCATCTGGATTAAATCCAAGCCCGATACCTTGGGCATCATTAAATCACTAACAATCAGCTTCGGCCGTTGGCTCTCAAGGACTTGATAGCCCTCTGCCCCATTGCGGGCAGTGCAAACGGGATAGCCCGCCGATGTGAGGATGTAGGAGACATAGCTGCGGAGATCGGCATTGTCATCAACGACTAAAATTAGTTGATTCTGCGTGGAGATCGCCACGCCATCGCGGATCGCCGAGGTTGCTGTCGTCATCAGTTCAGTGGGCAGATCTGGGAGGGGGAGGGATTCATTCTGTAATTCCGCCGCCAGATCCGCTAATTCCACCTCAGAGCGGGAAACTTGGACTTCACTGGGGACTTCGAGGATTTGGTCAGGGGGGAGATGGGTGGCCCCCTGTTGGAGCCAGATCGTAAAGGTGGTGCCAGAGGTTTGCCCCGGCTGTACTGTGGCTTGATGGATGGATTGAACCGTCACTTGGCCGCCGTGGAGTTCAACCATTTCCTTTACCAACGCTAACCCTAAACCTGTGCCTTCATAGGAACGGTTGACGGAGCCTTCTGCTTGGCGAAAGCGATCAAAGAGGTAGGGGATCTGGGAATTGGCAATGCCGATGCCCGTATCGGAGACTTCCAAGCAAACATAGGTTCCGGCAGGCTTAACGGTGACGGTGATCCGGCCTTGGGGTTCGGTGAATTTCATGGCGTTGGACAGGAGGTTATAAACCACCTTGTCGAATTTTTCCAAATCTAAATACACCCCTTCACAGGCTCCGAGGTCGCTCACCAACTGGATACCCTTGCGATCGCAATAGGGGCGAAAGGTTTCTAAAATTTGCTCGACAAATTCCGTGAGGCTACAGGGGCGGAACTTGGGTTGCATCCGCCCGGCATCGAGCCGTTGTAAATCCAACAGTTGATTCACCAACCGCAGCAGGCGGCGGGCATTGCGCAGGGCGATCTGGGTTTGATCCGTGGGCAGGGGTTGCTGGCGATGGTGGGCGGCCTCCAAGGGGCCGATCATCAGGGTGAGGGGGGTGCGGAATTCGTGGGAAATATTTTGGAAAAATTCGTTTTTTTGGCGATCAAGTTCTAACAATCGCTCCGTTTGCTGGCGGGTTTTTTGATACAGGCGAGATTGTTGGACGGCGATCGCCGCCTGGGAAGCCACGGATTTCGCCAACTCCAGATCGGAATGGGACCAAATCCGGGGGGCATCACTTTGGCGGAGGCTAATACTACCAATAATTTTGCCATCGACGAGGAGGGGAACGAGGAGCAGGGCGCGGGCGGGCGATCGCAACGGCAAATCACTGCCATACTCATCACTGGGCTGGGCCTGAGTTGCCATATCCTCAATCACCACCGCCTCCTTGGTGTGCAGGACGGTTTTTAAAACGGGATTGCCGGTAATGGGGGCAAGGGATTGGGGCAAATTGGGGTTAACCACATCAACGGTTTCACCGCTGGCATGGCGATCGTAGAGCCCCACACATTGAACATATTCATCCTCCTCCGTCCACAGCGAGAGGGCGCAGCCATCCACCTCCAACGTTGTCCCCAATTGCTTGGTAATCGCCATAAAAATTTCCTGGGGATCCAAGGTGGAGCGGATCGCCGAGGTGATCGTATTAATCAACGCCTCCCGTTTTGCCAAGGCCTGGACTTTCTCATAGGCCTGGGCTTGGGAAATGGCCAGAGCCGCCTGATCCGCCACCATCACCCCCAATTGAATCTCATCATCCTCCCAAGGATGCTCCAAGTTACAACGGTGGAGGGCTAACACCGCCACTAAATCCGCTTGGGCCATGAGCGGCACAATCAGCGTTGAAGTCACCCCAGCGGCGGCAAAAGCAGCCCGACGGGCCTCCTGTGCTGGGGTTTCTCCATTGCAGTGGGGATCGCTTTGCACATCCTGAATCACCGTCACATCCTCCGTTTCCCACACCATCGCGGCGCATTGATCTACGGTGAGGAGCGGTGTGATCGTGGTTTTTTGATACTGAAATACCTCCCCATCCCCCTCCTCATCGGCCCGGGTGCGCAGGATACAAACATCCACATCGAGCAAATGCCCCACGGTGTTAACGATGGTTTGCAACACCTCCCGCAGGGGGGATTCTCCCCGGCGGCCGTGCTGGGCATTGCGGATCGTATTGGTGACGGTGTTGAGGAGGGTTTCCCGTTTGAGGGAGCGGCAAAGTTCCTCAGTGCGGACTTTAAGGACGTTGTGGGTGTCGAGGGCCTGGCGGACAATGCCCTTGAGGTGATCCGCTTCCCAGGGTTTGGTGACATATTTGAACACCTTGCCGCTGTTGATGGCCTCAACGAGATCATCCACATCGGTATAACCCGTGAGCAAAATCCGAATAATATCCGGGTACTGCACCGCTGTGAGGCTGAGGAATTCTGTACCGGTCATGATCGGCATCCGTTGATCGGAAATAATCACCGCCATGTCCGGCTCCTGCGTCAACAGATCGAGGGCCGCGGGGCCACTGTCGGCGCGGAAAACTTGGTATTCTCGGTGAAAGGTGCGGTAGAGCAGATCAAGGTTATCTGGCTCATCGTCAACCACCAATATTTTCGGCTTTTTACGTTGCTGAGACTTCATCCACCGATCTCCTACCGTCTGCGCCAGACTTCAGGAAGCCAAATTGCGTTTTTTGTATACATTTGGATTTCCATAAATAGCCGTGACGCACCCCAATAGATTAGGTTTGGGCATAGGATCTTCCTCCTACCATAGTACAGAACTTTCAGGACAACCATGGCGATTTTGCGCTAAGGGGTGGGGGGGGCTGCTGGGGTTAGTCCCCAGATGGCGCGGTGCTCAGCGAGCCAACCGGACTGGTCTAATTCTCGCAGGGCTTGGTTGAGGGCGACGAGGAGCCGGCCGCTGTTGGCGGTTTTGGCGATCGCCACCCCCAAGGGTTCACTGGAAAGCTGATGGTCTAATACCCGGTATTCTGGATAGATCTGGCTCCAGCCGGTGAGAATGGTGCGATCGCCCGCAAAGGCCGCCACCTCCCCCGCCGCTAATAATTGCATTGCCGCTTGATAGGACTCCACCCCCACGAGGATCACATCCGGAGCGCGATGGCGGAGAACGGCGATCGCACTGGAACCCCGCAGCAGCGCCACCCGTTGCCCCCGTAGATCCGCCAGTTGGGTGATGGAGGGCTGGCGGGTGATCAAGCTGGTGCTGTCGAAATGGTAGGGACGGGTGAAATAGACGCGGCGCGATCGCATCGGAGTCACTGTTAACCCAGCAAGGACGAAATCCACTTCCCCTCGGTTTAAAATGTCGAGGCGATCGCTATTACTCACCGGCACCAATTCCACCGCAGTATCACTGCCCAACAACATCAAAGCCAATTGCCGGGCCAGATCAATTTCAAATCCCCGGAGCATCCCATCGGGATCTCGAAACCCCAAAGGGCGCGTGTTATCCTTCACCGCCACAATCAATTTCCCCCTGGCCTCAATTGCCGCCCATTCTGTGGCATAACCGGGGAAGCGGGACAAGGGGGTTAACCCCAGCGTTGCCATGGCGATGGTCCCCGTCATCACACCAGTTCTCACCCACCGTAACCCTACGATCCGCCTCAGCAAACCCATTCCCATTAGCGTACCCCACCCTCCCCGCTCTGTCCTTGTGCTTGTTAGCTTGAGCCCCAACCCTGGGGCTGTGGCCGCTCACCGGCAATGCTTCCCACTCTAACCGCTCCGGCTCCTGTTGGCATCGGCATCCCACGATCCTGACCGGAGCCGGTGCCATGGATCTGGGTTGTTGAAGGCGATCGCCCCCGGCCCTAGCAGCGATGGGAAAATTGATGGTACACCTAGGATGTTCCCAAAAATCACGCCGGGCCTTGAGGTAATCCGTTAATCATGAATGCTGCCCAACCGTTGCGAATTTTAGTGATGTTGCACATGCCCCTCGATCGCAATTTTGGGGGGTCGCGGGTGCAGTTGGAATTGGGGGAGGTGTGGCGCAGCTTGGGCCATGAGGTGGAGTATTTTGATCTAGTCCGTGCCTTTGGCGACAAGGCCCCACGGCAACCCCAACGCTTTGCTCGGATCAAGGCCCTCCTGGCTCCCTTTCTGCGGCCATCCTTTGCCCAGCAAGCCCGACAGTTTATCCGCACCGAGGGCCATCGTTTTGATGTGATTGATGCCCATCAAGGCAATTTGCCCTGTAGTAAGGCAGAGTTAAACTACCAGGGGTTGTTGGTGGTTCGTTCTGTGGGGATGTATCCCCTTTATGTGGCCTTTGACCATCAGGCTCGGCCATCACAGATCACCTGGCGGGGTTGGTTGGTGCGTCAGATCTTGCAATGGCGCGATCCCCAGGAGATCCGCCATTGTCTCGCTAGTTTTCGCCATGCGGATTTAATCAATCTCCCCAATCCCGCCGAAGCAGATTATTTAGCCCAAACCTTGGGACTGGGGGAAAAGTGCCGGGTTTTCCCCTTTGGTTTGGCCCCAGAGCGGCGGCAGGCCCTGGCGACCATGGGGGCCAAAGATTTTTCGCCCCTCCATTTGGAATCCCGTTTACAAAATCCGCAATTAACCTTCATTGGCACTTGGTGTGTACGGAAGGGATCCCAGGATTGGCGATCGCTCCTGCTGCGGTTATGGGCGGCCTTGCCGGATTTGCAGGTGCTATTTTTAGGAACGCGATCGCCGGAAACCGTCATTCTGCGGGAATTGGCCCTCCCCCAGCCCCAAAATCTCACGATCATCCCCGATTACCGCAGTGAAGACCTACCGGCATTCCTCACCGATGCCACCGTGGGAGCATTCCCCAGTTATATCGAGGGGTTTGGATTTGCTATTTTAGAAAAGCTTGCCGCCGGGATTCCCACCGTCGCCTACGATATCCCCGGCCCCCAAACGATGCTCAACCCCGTCGATCCCTCGCTCCTCACCCCCCTAGGTAAACCCGAAGCCATGGCTGATAAGTTGATCCAACTCCTCACCCTTGACTCCGAAAGTTACCGCGCCCTAGCCCACCGTTGCCAAGCCGTTGCCGCGCAATTTTGCTGGCAACAGATTGCCCAAGACACCCTAACCGCCTACCAATCGGCCCATAGCCGTCTCCCTCACCATTAAAACCGGTATTCCCTAGGTTGCCCATGCCCCAACCCCATCCCGATTCTGACCCGATCATTGCCCGCTGTGGCGTTTTGACCATTAGCGACAGCCGCACCCCTGAAAATGACACCAGCGGCCAGGCGATTCAAGACCGCCTCAAATCCCAAGGCCACACCATCGCCACCTATGACCTCTGTCCCGATGATCCCGCTAAGATTCGCACCCGAGCGATCGCCTGGG
>RECT01000001.1 GCA_007693875.1 Spirulina sp. DLM2.Bin59 | reverse complement strand
TGGGTGTGATCGCGATCGGTGCGAACCCATTCAGATTCCGGGCGGGTGAGGAAGCGGAAATAGAGGGGAATTTTCCAAAGGATGTAAAAGGGAACAGAGAGCAGCATCCGAGCGGATAAATCCTGACGACCGAACCGCAGCCAAGCGGTAAAAATCGCGCCGAACAGCAGTAAACCAGCCACCATAGCCATCAGAACCGGCCAAACCAACAGCCAACCCAACCCCCACAACACTAGGCTTAACCCCATCACTGCCCCCCAAAGCAACAGCAACAGCGTTAAGGGGGGAACCGCTAACTCTAGGGCTAGGGTAATCAGTTCCCAGCGTCTTTGGTGGATGCCCGCCATCACTAAGCGAGGCACACTGGTGATCAGGGTTTGTAAATGGCCATGTTCCCAGCGGGTGCGCTGGGTGGTGGCGGCTTTGCCTTGACTGGGGAGGCGGCCCATCACGAGGGTGGTGGGGGAGAATTGGGGGGGATAGCCGGCGATCGCCAAATCTAACCCCAATTGCATATCCTCAACAATATTGCCACTGGCCAAATTAATCTGGGGCAACACTTCCCAGGGAAAAGCCATCCCCGTCCCCGTCAGTAAACAGGGCTGTTGCCATTGCCATAACCCCAGGGGCCGGACTAAATTTTTCACTTTAAAGGCAAAGGCAGAAACCGCATCCTTGGCCTGGGGTTGTGCCGGTTTTGCCATCAAATACAAAGCCTGTACCGGCCGCTTTAAGCCAACGGCCTGTTTGGCAATTTGTTCAATGGTCCCCATCTGCACATCACAATCCGCATCCACCATCACCACCACCGCTGGTGGGTTATTGGCGAGATGTTGCAGGCCAAAATCAAGGGCATAGCCTTTGCCCCGATGTTCCGGATCTTCCCGCTCCAAAACTTGAATTCCCAAACTGCGCACAACAGCCGCCGTATCATCGTTGCAGTTATCGGCAATGACAAGAATCTCCGCTGCCTCTGGGAGTTGCAGCATCATCGGCTTCAGGGTGGCCTCGATACCATCCGCTTCGTTATGGGCGGGAATCAGTACAACGGTCTTGGGCATCCCTAGGGTACGGCTCAGGGGTTGAGCACGGGCGATGGTTGCCCCCCAACATTCCAGCCATAAAACTGCACAAACCAGGCAAAGGATCCCCGTGGGGATCAGCATGAACACCGAAACCAGCAAGGCCATGGCGGATCGCAAAAAAGGGTTACGGAAAAACTGAATCTAGAGCCCCGCCCTTCCAGGACGGCTTTTTATATTTTATGGTAAAGTTCCACCATGATTGTACTTGAGTTGAAAGCCCACAGCAAACTTCAGCAATGCCGGGCCGTCGACAGCGCAATCCAGTATGTCCGGTTTTGTATGCGGGCAGAGCGTACTGAGTCCATTGAGCCATGAGGCCGGGGCTTGTCAATGGTGGGAGTAGCCCATTGTTTTGTTGAGTCCAGTAAACTGAAGCAAGGACTAGACGGATAACGGCTAGGGGATAAGCAGGGCCATGGATGCAGAGCAACGCAAAAAAATTACGGGTTACTTCATCTTAGAGGCGAAAGAGCATCTTGAAGTCATGGATGAAAGTTTGCAACACTTTCAAGCCACCATTGATGATCCCGAACAAATTCACGAAATCTATCGTGGTGCCCATTCCATTAAGGGGGGGGCGGCGATGTTGGACTTTGAAGCGATTCGCTTCACGGCCCATCGGCTTGAAGACTATTTCAAATCTCTCAAAAATAATCCCCTCGCCATTGATGACACCCTAGAAGACCTGATCCACCGTGTTTATCAGATCCTCGTTGAAGGAATTGATTGCCTGGAAGCGACGCTAAATTTGCCTTCAGAATTTGCTCAGGATATGCTGGCGCGGGTGCAACCCCTCTGTGAGCAGGTGTCGCAACATTTGGAGCAACTCATGGCAGGCCGGGGGGATGTGATGCAACTCCCTGATGAGATGATGGCGGCTCTCAATGCGATTACAGTACTGGCGCAACAGCCCGATGATGCCGCCAATCGGGTGCAGATCCAACGCCATTGCCAAACCCTGTTAGAGCAGGGGCAGCGTCATGGCGATTGGCGGGCTCTCCTGGAGGCGGCCCGGGGGGCGATCGCCCATCCCCAAAATGACTACCGCCACACCAGCCAACTGATTCTCACAACAATACGCACCGCTGCAACGGCTTTGGTCAAGGGGGAGGCGATCGCCCCCAATCCTGAACTGGCGGCCCTAGCCGATGCTCCGCCAACGACGATCAGTGAAATCGACAATGTTTTGAATGAGGATCCCTTTGCGGCAGATCAGGACTCACCGCAACCGGATTGGCTCACTGAAGATCCCGACCTAGCGGAATTCCTCAACGGGGATCTCCAAACACCCGCCCCCGCTCCGGCCCCCGTCGATGATCTCGAAGCTCTCCTCAACGAATTTGACACCACCCCCCCCATTGAAGGCCGGGAACTGGATCAACTCCTCAGCGCCTTTGATACCCACCCCGCCCTCCCT
>RECT01000002.1 GCA_007693875.1 Spirulina sp. DLM2.Bin59 | reverse complement strand
CGGAATTAGAGGGGTTTACGGTCAAGGCGATTTTAGATCGCAGTCGGGCGGGCCTGGTGGCGCAGTTGGGAAATGACCCGGTATTGCTTCATTACGAGGGCTATGGCTATGCAAAACGGGGGCTACCCTGGTGGCTGTGGCAGGGGTTGGATCATTGGCATCGCCGCAGTCAATGCCGTTGGGTGACGATGTTTCATGAGGTCTATGCCTATGATCATGGCCCCCCTTGGAGTAGTTCCTTTTGGCTTGCGCCGGGACAGCGGTATGTGGCGAGCCGCTTAATTCGGGGGAGCGATCGCGCCCTCACCAGCCGCAAACAATATGCCCGCCTCCTGCGCCAACTGCGCCAACGCCACACCACCCCCATCTACACGCTGCCGGTCTATAGTACCGTGGGGGAGCCGCAGGAGTTGAAACCCTTGGGCGATCGCCCCCCTCGCCTCATTGTCTTTGGCCATCCCAACAGCCGCCGCCTCGTCTATCAACGGGACTACCACGCCCTGGCCCATGCCTGCCGCGTCTTACAAATTCGCGAACTCTACGATATTGGCATCCCTACGGGCATTGCTTTACCCCCCTTACCAGGGGTTGCAGTGAAGGCCATGGGGGTGATTCCAGCGGCGGAGATTAGCCAGTTGATGAGCGAGGCCATGGCCGGGTTTATCAGTTTTATTCCCCCCCAATATTTAGGCAAATCCACCGTCTACGCCGCCTATTGCGCCCATGGTCTGCTCCCCATCCTGGCCCATCGGGGGCGAGAAATCACCGATGGCCTCTATCCCGATCTCCACTACTGGTCCGCCCTCACCGATACCCGCATTTCCCTCCCCACCGCCCAATACATTGCCGACCGCGCCCACCGTTGGTACGGTAGTCATAGCCTCAGCCGCCACAGTCAAACGGCGGCCTATCTCCTCACCCGTTAGCCCGATCCCCCAGCACCAAATAATCCGATGATTCAGGGTATTTTGACCGATATTGAAGGCACAACCACGGCGGTTGATTTCGTCTTTAACATTCTTTTCCCCTATTTTCGAGAGCAATTATTGCAACTGGGCGATGGGTACGCTAACGGGGATCCCATTCATCAACCGGAAATTTTAGCGATCCTTGAGGAAGTCCAGGCCATTGTGGAGCAGGAAGAGGGGCAACGGGTGGATTTAGCGGGGGCCATCGCCACCCTCCATCAATGGTCTGTGGCCGATCGCAAAATTGCCCCCCTCAAAGCATTACAGGGGATGATCTGGCAACAGGGCTATGAAAACGGCGATTTTCAAGGCCATATTTACGCCGATGTGCCCCCCCAATTGGCCCAATGGCAAGCCCAGGGGGTGAAATTGGGGGTTTATTCCTCCGGCTCAGTGCCGGCGCAAAAACTCCTGTTTGGCTATTCCACCGCAGGGGATTTAACCCCCTATTTTGATTGGTACTTTGATCTCGCCGTCGGTTCTAAAAAAGAGGTGACTTCCTATCAAACCATTGCCGCTACCCTAGGCATTCCCCCCGAAAATCTCCTCTTTCTCTCCGATGTAGAAGCGGAACTCGATGCCGCCCAAGGGGCCGGATTCCAGACCGTGCAACTGGTGCGAGGGGAAACGGTGGGGAGCGATCGCCATCCCACCGTGAGCAGTTTTGCAGAAATTGTCCTGTGATAACGAGGAAAGAGGAAAGAGAAGAGAGAAGAGAGGGAAATCTCAACCCTACTTCCCACTTCCTACTTCCCACTCCTACGGATTCAAACGGCCAATCGTAACCTCCAGATCCCGCAATTCACCATTGCGTTCAATTTGGAGAGAGAGGCGATCGCCCACCGTCCTTGCGGCAATCTGCTGCTGTACCTTCATGGGATCACTGACGGGTTCCCCGGCAATTTGCGTGATCACATCCCCCTGTTGGAGGCCCCCCTGTTGGGCCGGGGAATCGGGGATCACCCGCAGAATAATCACCCCCGTTTCGGTGACAATCTCCAAACCCCCTTGGGTGCGGGCCAATTCCCGCAATTCCGCCGTCAGGGGAGCCATTTGGATACCGAGGAAAGCATGATCCGCTTGGCCCGTCGCAATTAATTGATCCGCAATTTGTTTGGCCTGATTAATCGGAATGGCAAACCCCAAACCTTGGGCATTGCGGATAATTGCCGTATTAATCCCAATCACCTCCCCCTCACTATTGAGCAAGGGGCCGCCGGAATTGCCGGGGTTAATGGCGGCATCGGTTTGAATGAAATTCACCCGTTTATCAGGAACCCCCACCTGGGAACTACTGCGGCCCGTGCCGCTGATAATCCCCGTTGTCACCGTGTTATCTAAACCAAGGGGATTACCAATGGCGATCGCCCATTCCCCCGGTTGCAACCGCTCCGAATCGCCAAAGGCCACCGTCGGCAAATCCTCCGCTTCAATCTTCACCACCGCCACATCCGTAACGGGGTCTGTCCCCACCACTTCGCCCGTAAATGTTCGGCCATCCTTCAGCGTCACCTGTACCTGATCCGCCCCCTCAATCACAT
>RECT01000239.1 GCA_007693875.1 Spirulina sp. DLM2.Bin59 | reverse complement strand
ATTCCACAACAGAGACAGACTATCTTTAGAGTACCGAGAGCGTGTTGATTTCCCCACCCTTCTTAATCCTAATTTTTGTATGCCGAGCCGTGAGGTAGAGCCAAATCTCCCTGTTGCGCCCCCAGGCGCAACCGTTGAACTTGTGTTTTTAATCCCTAAGCCCGATTGGTACAGTATTTGGGGCTGGTTGTTGGCTCTGTTGTAGTGGCCTTTTCAGGATCGCATCTTTGTGGCGATCGCTACAGCAGATTAACCCTACCCACCACCAGGATCAAGCCCAACCGGCTTGGTCGCCGGTTCACCATTAAAAAATTTTTATGAAACCCAGCCCTACACCCCAATCTGTTGCCGAGTTTTTAGACCAATATCGCAATGGCGATCGCCAGTTTGAGCAGTTAATCCTCCCCCAAGCTCACCTTTCCCACGGGGTCTTAAACCACAGCATCCTCCCAGCCGCCATCCTCACCGAAGCCCAACTCCACCACGCCCAACTCCTCCAAGCCCATTGGCAGGGGGCAGATCTGCGGGGGGCGAAGGCGACCCATTGTTTAGGGATTGGTTTGAATCTTAGCCATAGCCATTTGGCCGACTCCGATTGGACGCGGTCTAATCTCAGCGGTTTAACCTGGGGAGGGGCGGAAATATCCCGCGCCTGCTTCAACCATGGGACGCTGATCAATAGTAGTGGTTTAGAGTTGGTGGGCGATCGCCCCCGCTTTCATGGGGCCGACCTCACCGGAGCCACCCTCACCCGCGCCCATCTCCCCCATGCAGATTTTAGCCAAGCGGTATTGGTGCAAATCATGGCCAGTCACCTCAAGAGTCCGGGGGGACATTTCCAGGGGGCGATCGCCATTCGGGGTTATTTCAACCATGCCCAACTGCCCGCCAGCCATTGGCGGGGGGCCAACCTCAGTTATGCCGATCTGCGGGGGGCGGATCTCACTGGCGCAAATCTGCAAGGGGCGATCCTGGAGGGGGCCAACCTCAGCAATGCCCAACTCGATGGCGCTAACCTCCGGGGAGCGCAACTGATTGGCGCAGATCTCCATGGGGCAACCTTGCGCCAGACCCAACTCCAACAGGCCAACCTCACCAGCGCCAACCTCCTCAGCGCCGACCTCACCGAAGCGAATTTACACGGGGCGATCTTGGCGAAAACCGGCCTCCTGTTTGCCCAGTTAACTGGCGCAAACCTCAGCCATGCTGCGGTGAAGGGGGCCAACTTCATTGGCGCGAATCTGAGTTTAGCCATTTGCACCGGCACGCCCCTGAATGAGGCGGCCATTTTGGGCGGTTAACCGGTAGGGGCGAAAGATTTTTCGCCCCCACCTAAATTTTTCGCCTCCACTGGGTATTTATCCCCCTTTTTGATCAGAAGAGGGGATAAAACCGGCGACTGTCCACTTCCCAGATTAAAATGGGAAGATGCACACGCTTTGTGGAGTAAATTGAGAAGAATGAAGAAAGTGGGAACCCATCTGGTTGTTGAGGCATGGCAAGCACCCGCAACACTCCTGAACGACCCGGAACGAATTCGCCGGGCGTTGATGGATGCCATTGATGCAGGCGAAGCAACCTTGATCGACCTGTGTGTACACCAGTTTAGTCCCCACGGCGTGACCGCAACGGCGACCCTGGCTGAGTCTCACATTGCCATCCACACCTGGCCGGAGTATGGCTATTTTGCCGCTGACTTTTTCTTCTGTGGTGCAGGCAAGCCCAAGGTTGCAGCAGAGGTCCTGCGTAATGCGCTACAAGCCCAGAAGGTAGATGTTCACGAAATTGACCGGGGTTTTCCGGCCAGTGAACCTGCGCTGCAACTGGCGATTTAACCTTTAAAAATCTGGGGTGGACTGTCCCACCCCAGCATCATTCATTCCAAAAGAGGGGGCCTGAGGGCCTCCTCTTTTTTGTGGCTATCCTGCTTCGTTGCGATCCTGAGGATCCCCCCGGCTACGCCGACCCCCTTTTTAAGGGGGTTGGTTTGAATCCCCCTTTTTGGGGGGTAGGGGGGATCTAGGCATCAAACCATTCGAGGGTGGCTTCTTCTTTGGTGTTGGTGTGGCGTGAGGGTGTACCCCGCTCAAACTTCATGTGAATGGCGCGGGTTTGCTCCCCATCGGAGGCGATCGCCATGATCGGATAATCCAATTCCCCATCCTGGAAGGACATTTGGAATCGGAATGTGCCATCTTCATTGAGCTTAATCGGCCGGCCACCAATGGTCACAGTGGCATCGGGTTCCGTTGCCCCATAGATAATCAGTTCTGCATCCGCCACGAGCCAGAACTTACGGGGGCGAATCGGCGGTGCGGAGGCAGAGAAGCCTACCCCAGACATGCCCATCCCGGACATGGTTAAGCCGCTCATCCCGGCTCCGGACATCATGCCCATGCCGGAGGCGGTCATCCCCATCCCTGAAGCATTCATCCCCATTCCTGAGGCGGTTAAACCAGCCCCCGACATCATGCCCATGCCGGACATCATGCCTGCACCGGACATTAACC
>RECT01000003.1 GCA_007693875.1 Spirulina sp. DLM2.Bin59 | reverse complement strand
GGGCCGGCGGTTGCCATTGGGCGCGACGCTGGGGCGGCTGCGCCTCATCGACATTCAGCGTTAGGCTGCGGTTATGGGCATCAATGGTGATGGAATCCCCTTCGGCAACGAGGGCGATCGCCCCCCCCACCGCTGCCTCTGGGGCTACATGGCCGACAACGAGGCCATAGGTTCCCCCGGAAAACCGGCCATCGGTGATTAAACCCACAGAATCCCCTAACCCTGCGCCAATAATCGCCGACGTGGGGGCCAGCATTTCCCGCATCCCTGGGCCACCTTTGGGGCCTTCGTAGCGCACCACCACCACATCCCCGGCTTGGATTTTGCCCGCCAGGATGGCATCGAGGCATTCTTCCTCGGAATTGAAGACACGGGCGGGGCCGGTAATCACCGGGTTTTTCACGCCGCTGATTTTCGCCACACTGCCATTTTCTGCCAGATTGCCCTTGAGGACGGCTAAATGGCCCGTGGTGTAAACCGGGCGATCCCAGGGACGGATCACATCCTGATCGGGGCGCGGTTCGTCGGGAATCTCGGCGAGGACTTCCGCAACGGTTTGGCCGGAAATGGTGAGGGCATCGCCGTGGATCAGGCCCTGATTGAGGAGCATCTTCATCACCTGGGGAATGCCCCCGGCTTGGTGGAGATCCGTGGCCACATAGCGGCCACTGGGTTTGAGGTCGCAAATTACCGGCACACGCCCCCGGATGGTTTCAAAATCATCGAGGCTAAGTTCTACGCCGATGGTGTTGGCGATCGCCAATAAATGTAGCACCGAATTCGTGGATCCACCCACCGCCATGATCACGGCGATCGCATTTTCAAAGGCCTTGCGGGTCAAAATCTGCCGGGGCAAAATCTGCTGCCGCACCGCCTCCACCAACACCCGCGCTGAAGCCGCCGTACTTTCCGCTTTTTCCGCATCTTCCGCCGCCATCGTTGAGGAATAGGGCAGGCTCATCCCCATAGCCTCAAAGGCCGAAGACATCGTATTGGCGGTGAACATCCCCCCACAGGAGCCAGCCCCAGGGCAGGCATGGCGCTCAATGGCCATCAGGGTTTCCGTATCAATTTTGCCCGCGCTGTATTCCCCCACCGCTTCAAAGGCACTGACCACGGTGAGATCCTGGCCATCGTAATGCCCCGGCTTAATCGTGCCGCCGTAGACAAAGATCGCCGGAATATTGAGGCGGGCCATGGCGATCATCGCCCCTGGCATATTCTTATCACAGCCGCCAATGGCCAAAACGCCATCCATACTCTGGCCATTGCACACCGTTTCGATGGAGTCAGCGATCACATCCCGGGACACCAGGGAATATTTCATCCCCTCGGTGCCCATGGAAATGCCATCGGAAATCGTGATCGTGCCGAAAATTTGGGGCATTGCCCCCGCTGCCTTGAGGGCCGCTTCTGCGGTCGTGGCCAGATCGCCAATCCCCATATTGCAAGGGGTGATCGTGCTGTAGCCACTGGCCAAGCCAATAATCGGCTTGGTGAAATCCCCATCCCCAAACCCCACGGCCCGCAACATGGCGCGGTTGGGCGATCGCTGTACCCCCTGGGTGACAACTTGACTTCTGCGATTCTCAGACATAACGCTCACTCTCAAACAAGATTCTTCTTCTTAATGTGCCATGTTAGGGGGACGTTGCCCGTCTTGGTTAAACCGAGGTTCACAAAGAAGCCCTAGAATAGAAATCAATGGCCAAATGGCGGCTAGACGAGTATGATTTCAGAAATAACCTGAAAACCCCAGTGCATCTGCGAAAATTACAATTAACTCCCATGGGGGATAATTCCCTAATGCTCCCCCTTATCCCCTAACGTCAAACGAAGTGATTATGGACACAGCAGAACTTTTGCAACGCTATGCAGACGGAGAGCGCGATTTCCGAGGTCTGGAACTACGGAACGCTTTCCTCGGCGGTGCGAATCTGACTGAGGCCAATTTTCGGGAGTGCGATCTCAGTGGGGCGAACTTGATTGGGGCGAAGTTGGTACGGACAAATTTTCGAGAAGCCAACCTCACCGAAGCCCATCTGGAGGCTAACCTTACCGAGGCCAACCTCATCAGTGCCAACCTCCACAATGCCAACATGACCGGGGCCAAGGTGCGGGATGCTAGTTTGCGGGCAGCAAACTTGCAAGGGGCAATTCTCAAATCCGCTGACTTTACCGATGCGATTCTCAGTGAGGCAGATCTACGCGATACGGATATGAGCCGCACCTGCCTGATCCGTTGTCATTTGGGGCGGGCGAAGATGATGAAAACGCTGCTCATGGAGGCGAATCTCACGGAGGCCAATTTAACCAATGCGATTTTGATGGAGGCCAATCTCCACGGGGCTAACTTAACCGGGGCCATTCTCCATGGGGTGAATGCCACCAATGCCGATGCCAGTGATACGGATTGTAGTCGGGCCCAGATTAACAGTGCTAACTTGGCCAGTATTAACCTCCAACGGGCGAACCTCCGGGCCGCGAATCTCTCCTGGACGACGCTGCGAGGTGCGGATCTCACT
>RECT01000264.1 GCA_007693875.1 Spirulina sp. DLM2.Bin59 | reverse complement strand
GGTGTCTCTCTAAAGTGAGGTAAGCATCAACAAAGATTAGACTGCAATTCTATCACCCCCCGGCCAAGGCAACGCCCCCCCGCAATCCACCGCAACATTTCCCCAGCCCGACATCGCTCTGATCCGCCAGTTGCAACATTTGCGCCCAAATGATCTTCATAAATGACTATCTTCGGAAAAACGGTCGCGATCTATCAGCGGATCATTGTTGCTTTCACAGGACAGGGGCTGTTACCATGACAAAGATAACTGTACTTATCAATAGCTGGGTTGTGTACAATTTATGAAAAATTTAATATGAGTGGCTATCTCATTTATCACCCGCGCCGTGCTGTCACCCAATTTAATACTGTTGTTGTGTACCATAACAATATTCATGGTAATCAAGATCCATAACATATTGATCACGATGACAACCTCTTGCTAGCCCATGAAATCATTAAAAAGTCCAGTATTTTTTAGCACGGCAAATAATATTCTAAAATAGAATTTCTCAGGTGCGATTAAACATTTCATCAAAATACTCAACATTTTTTAAACAGTTATGCCCCTCACTGAATTATTGCCCATTGTTAATCAGCTTTCTGCTCAAGATAAGCTGCGCTTAATTCATTTCCTTCTGCTCGCAGTTGCGAAAGAAGAAGGCTATGAATTACAAACACCTGAAACCCAAGCCCAAGAAAACCTATTATTAAACCAGTTAGAAGCCACTGATGCGGTTGTCTGGTCGCCCTATGATGCCCATGGGGCCGCCCAAACACTCTCAGAACTGTTAACGGCAGCGAAATAAGGGGATCATGCTTAACAATCAGCAGTAGTTCGTTTGATGTCTGTTTTTATCGTGCCGATCTTGCTTTCGAGTTGCATCCCAGAACAAAATAGGACGATCTCAACCCTTCAAGCGTTTTAACAATGCCCTCCCCCTTTAACCTCACTACCCTGAAGCGCAAATTCCGCCGTAGCCTTACCCGCCCTTGGGGCCAAAACCTATCAGGGCGATCCTCCGGGATGATCGCCCCCATCACCGGACAGACCTGTAAACGGATGGCACAATCAATGCAGGCTTGAAAATCAATCCAATACCAATCGGTTCCCAGGGTGTTTTTACCCAGGCTCGGATGGATGCAGGCCAAAGGGCAAGCGGCAACGCAGTCCGCCACCCTTTCACAAACATCAGTGACAATGGTACGGGGCATTTTTACAGGAGTAATGCGTAAATCTAAATGGGGGAATAGATCAACAAAATACGCTAACCACCAAAATCTCACTGCCGTGCTGGATTGAGGTGAGGAAGAACAATTGTCACAGTTGTGCCCTTGTTGACATCACTAAACACCGTGAGATTACCCTCGTGCAAGTCAACACATTTTTTGACAACCACTAGCCCTAATCCTGTACCGGGAATATTGCGAACATTTCTACCCCGATGAAACGGCTCAAATAATTGCTGCTGATCCGGAACTAAAATACCAATCCCTTGATCAGAAACCTGAATAGTTGAACTACATGGATCAAACCTTAAAAGAAATGTAATCTTGGTATTTTTAGGTGAATATTTAATGGCATTAGAAAGAACATTTCCCAATACAGAGCGCAGTGTTTTTTGATCAAAATAAACAATCCGCCATAATCCTTCACAGCGAAATTCTAAAATATGATTAGATGCATCTCCCAAAAAAATCTCATCTATAAAGTTACGGCAAAACTGTTCCAAATCTAGCCATTGAGGATTAAATTCTAATCTACCTGCCTCTGCCCGATTAATTGTCAAAATATCATCAAGAAGCTGTACCATATTTTTAACCGCATCTTGAATTCGCCCCAAATTACGTGATCGCTTCTCAGCATCTTGCCAGGTTTGAGGCGAGTTTTGCAAAATTTGAGCAGCAGCTAGAGCGGTACTCAAGGGTGTCCGAAATTCATGAGATGCCATCGAAAAAAATCGAGCTTTCAAGATACCCAGTTCTTTTTCATGTTCTAAGGCTGTGTGCAGTTCAAGTAAACGCTTTCGTTCTGTAATATCACGAGAATTAACAATAATTTGAGTAGATTCAGAACCATTAGTAAACCCTTGAATTATCGCTTCCAATGTTCGCCGAGAACCATCCTTATGACTACAGGAAAATTCAATAGGCAAAGCTACCTCTGGCTCCTCATTTATATTTGTTAGCCGATGGCAGGCTGTCACAAAATGATCAGAATCAATAAGCTTAAAAAAGTTTTCACCAATCAAACTAGAGGGTGAGTAACCCAAAATTTTTTCAACAGAAGGACTAATATATTGAATTGTGCCATCTCCTGACAAAATGGTTACGATATCCAGGGCATTTTCAATCAGCGATCGATACCGCTCTTCACTACAACGCAAGGCTTTTTCAATTTGTTTACGTTCAGTGATGTTTCGTTGTACAGCAATCCAATGGGTATAATGCCCTTCACGATCTGCCACTGGAACAATACTAATTTCAACCCAAAACTCCGAGCCATCTTTATGATAGTTGATCAGCTCTGCTGTGACAGGTTGCCATTGTGATAGCGCAATGCGAACCTTGTCCAGAGCGGCTCGATCTGTTTTAGGACCTTGCAAAATGCGCGGAGTTTTCCCGACCACTTCTTCTAGAGAGTAACCCGTCGTTTCGGTAAACGCTTTATTGGCATACAAGATTTTGGGCCCCGGCTCATCAATTGGCTCGGCTTCTGTAATTAAGACAGCATCATTAGTATTGACAACAACAGACTGAAGTAATCTAACCTGCTCTGCCTGACGTTTTTGTTCCGTAATGTCAGCTACAACAACGACAATGCCATTAATTATTTCACAAGCATCCCGTAGCGGCGCAGCCGAAAAAACAATTTCAATCACAGTGCCATCTTTTTTCGGTCGTCGAATTTCCAAGCTAGGCGGGGTAATGCCTGCGATTACATTTTGCTTAATTGCTTTGTATTCTTCTAAATCATCTGGCAAAATAGGATTGAGCTGATCTAAAAGCTCTGCTTCCGTCCAACCAAAAATATGCTCAGCGGCTGGATTCCAAACCTTAATATAGTTGTCTAAATCTACGGTAAAAATTGCCCGAGGGGAAGCATTAATGAGAGACTGTAGAGTCTGATTTGTATGGCGCAAAGCAACCTCAGTTTGCTTTCGCTCAATCACTTCTGCTTGTAGTAGTGTATTAGAATGGGCTAACTCTTGGGTACGTTGTTGAACTCGATTTTCTAAATCAATATTGAGATATTGCAACTGCTCGTAGAGTTCAGATTGCTGAATGGCGATCGCCACCTGCGTTGATAGTTGCTGCATTAACTCTACTTCCCAAAAATGCCACCGTCGCGGTTGATTACATTGATGAGCAATCAACAATCCCCACAAATATGGCTGGGTGGTTCCAGATGCAGCAATATACTGTAGTTCCTGGCGTGATTCTGGCGAATGATTATCTTTTTCTTGCTCAAGTCTTTCCTGGAGAATTGGTACCACCAATTTTGCTTTGACAGCAAACTGTTCTAAAAACTCCGCTAGGCAACGTTCTACATCAAATTGGCGAATATTTTCAATTGTCCGCGTTTTTCCCAATGTGTAGGCATGATGATACTCTTTTGGAAAAACTTCTTCGGGGAAGGTTTGTCCTAAAATTGCCCTGTACTGTGGGGATACGGTTTCAGTCACTGTGCTACCTGTACCGTCTTCCCAGATTCGATAGATTAATACCCGATCCACTTCTAAAAACTGTTTAACTTCTGCAACAGTTGTCGCCAGAACTTGATCCAAGTCCAGCGATCGCCGGATCTGCTGGGCAATTTGGTTAACCAGGCGCTCTCGTTCTGTTTGTTGCTGTAATGTGCGCTCTATCCGTCGCCTTTCGTTAATTTGCCGGGAGACTACCCAATAAATGATTAGAGTTGCCAGTAAAAACGCCCCAATTCCTAGCCCCAAAAAATCAAGAGGAACTAAGGAACTGAGGGGTAGACTGATCTGACTAAATCGCATTTTAGTTGGGTAGTGTTAGAACTCCAATCTTGATTATAGAGTTCATTCCTGATGATACCAATTTTAAACGAAGAAAATCCGATTTGCCTCTGAAAAAAGTAGCAACATAACAATGAGCACTACGGCGATCATCAAGACTGCAAATGCTCTCGATAAATCTGCCCGATCCATAAAGACCTTAAATTCAAACTGCTCAGACTTATCAAATAAACCTGTGGGTACGGAGGGTTTAGGGAGTTGATTGCGATAATCTAAACCATAACGAGACATCCGGGCGAAGGGCAACTCGCCTTGAGTCCGTTGGGGTAAAATACGCCGTCGCTGATAGGGAACCGTATAATCACCAAACTGATCGAGATACTCTTCTGTATTCATCAGCGTGTCAATAAAGCCATTTAATCCCTTCGTTGCCAGAACAATTGACCAGGCAAGGGTTTCTCGGTTGTTATATACTGAACGACCTAAAACACGCTGGACGACCATTTCAACAAATCGGTAATTATTATTTACTTCATAGTTTAATCGTCGAAATGAATCTGACAAAACTAATCCACGGATAAAATCTCGAACGGTAATTTGAAAAGTTTTTAGTTGTGATTCTAGGACAATTTGGCGGTGATAAGTAAGGCATTGTTGTTCATGATAAATCTGTCGATAGGCTGCCTGAATTAGCATATCCATTTCAGATGGATTGCGTAAATCATGGATCGTATAAATTTTAGGGGTTTCATCTCCGGCAATCTCAAATCCATTGACCCGTTGATTTTGGGTGGAAGGGGTATAAGTCAGAAAAGGAATAGTCATTGCTTTGGGAAGTTTAGAGAGTAATTGAGTGAGATAAGAGAAGATGAATTCGTTGTTGCACGACGCGATCTCGCTCTTGCGCTAAGGCTTGCTGGAGGGCACTTATGGTTTGATCGGTGGCAATTTCGCTGAGAGAAACAGCAGCAGCATATCGCAATGCCCAGTCTTCGGTATGGAGTAATGCCCAGATCAGTTTATCAATAGCCGGGGAGCAGTGATCATGTCGTAAAGGGTGCGATCGCAATATTTTACCCAATCCCCTTGCGGCAATTCGGCGTACATTACCCTGGCAGTGATTGGCAACCTCAACCCCAACCATATCAACCAATAATGGTAAAGCCCGCCCATCGCCAATATTGGCTAAGATTTGCACAATTCGTGCTTGCTGTCCATGATCAATACTATTATCAAAGGCAGTGATGAGAGGTTCTACACTATCTGGTGCAATCTGCTCTAATACTCGAGCAATTAGGGCTGTAATCCCAGCGTGCTGGTGATCCAAAAGTTGAATAATTGCCTCAATTTCCCCTTGATTATAGTGCTTAATAAAGATTTCTAACCCACGGGCGGCTTCAGTCGTATTGCTTGTGTTACGAATCTGCTCAATGATGAGTGAGGAATGGGGAGATAGCATAACTGTTCGACATTTAATGATCAGGGTGTTGAATGGGATGACCAGAGTATGACAACTGATTTAGAGTTGTAACAGTAGCTCGTCCATCGCCGTGAAGAGAGTTTGTACAGCTTTTTCTTGGGCAGGAGTTGGGTGATCGCTATCCAAAACGGCTTCAATAATGCGCTTCAAATTTAAGAGTTTGAGACTATTGCCTAGGTTAGCCTGTAAAATAGCCTGTGCTGCCTCCAGATGCCCAATTGCCCCCAAATCAAACGCGGCTGCCCACCGTAAATAGGGATTGACATGGTTCAGATTTTGAATAATCCGTTCCAAGTACTGGGATTGCCGAGTGATTTGATAACAATAACGCGCCGCTGCACATTGAATCCGCTCTGAGGAATCTTCTAAAAAGGGTTTCACATCAGCGAGAGATTCTTGCACCTGCAACTGTCCCAATGCTTCAATCAGTGCTTCATAGGGTTGGGAACCCCCAGAACGGAGTAATTGTAACAAGGGCACAACCGCACGGCGATCGCCAATGGCCGCTAAGGCTTGAATCACCGCTTCTCGTAAGTATGAATCCTGCGCAAAACTTAAGACATCAATGAGTGTAGGCACAGCTTCAACGGATCGGAGCGTTCCCAATCCACGGGCAGCCTGTCTACGCACGGGATAACCCCCCTCAGCGGTGCGGTAGCTGTCATTTTGCAGTAACTCACAGAGCAGTTGCCAGCTAGAGTCCACTTGGTGTTTAGCCAGCCACCAAACTGCATAGTAGCGAATTTGGTGATCATCTTCCCGGAGGGCGGCGATCGCCGCATCAATACCTAAAATAGGTTGTGCTGATGGAATTACAGTCATGAGTTATTGAGCGATAACAGTCAAAATAGACAGCATTATTTCTGGGTAGACCATCAACCCAGAAATACTGGCCAATCTAAACCGGTGTGATCCGAAGGATTTTGCCACCACGTTGGTGAATTTCCTGATACCGAGTCGAGAGTTGATCAAAGGGAACGGTGTAGACCTTTCGGCTCCGACGTATTGCCACTGGGGTTTTACTGCCCCCCTGAATGACTTCTACGATAAACACTCGCTTGTCTCCCTCTACAGGACTCACACCCAACCCCGTCATAGATTCCATGGGTTGGAAAGAGGGGACAATAATGCTGGACAGATTCATGGCAACCTGCCGCTGTAAGCGAGGACTTTTCCCTGCCCTTTGCGCATTGTCGCTACTCCCGTTGCCTCGATACAATTGAAACAAGCGATTGAACCCAACCTGTTTCATCCCAGGAATGGATTGAAATCCTCGGTAATAAGGGACAATAGAATCCCCAAAAGCATCGTTATATTCAGGACTGTCAAAGTAGGATGCAATCTCTGCCCCATAGCCTTGATAGGCATAGAGATCAACATGGTAGGCAATCTCAGATTGATCGTAGGGAGCACGCCCCAAAAGATGTTTGTAATTCAGTTCAATGAATCGAACTTGAGAATTGCAAGAAAAAAAACGTTCTTTATAGTAGTCTGACTGTGCCAAAGCTTCAACGAACTGACGCACAGTGATTTTGCCATTCCTCAGCAACGCCTCAGCACTGGCAAAAGCCTCACTGAGGGCTAATCCTTCTCGGCCAAACACATGGGTATAGGCGGCTCGAAAAACCTGCTGTAGGTTATCTTCATTCCAATTTTGGCGAAGTTCAACTTTTTCGCCAATTACTTCACCAATCCCCAATCGGGATGCCATTAAGCTCATGATTCGGTCTCCATAAGTAACAAGATGCAAAAAACAGAAAGGAGAATTAGTTAACGCCTGCCTTGCACATAGCAGTTTCTTTATCCATGAGACATTTTTTGAAACCCCTTGCCCTCATTGAGAGGGGTTTCATGAGTACAAAAATCTGCTAGGTTGGTGGCAATAATGCTTCAAAAAAAAGCAAGATTACCATGTAAGAATTTCGTCAACTAATCCCAGCTTTCTGCTTACCAGTGATTAGCTCAATGCATTAATTGCATAATTGAGATAGATGTTTGCTTCACCACCCACATCCCCGGATAAACCATGGTTATCACGCACAAATTCCAGGGCGGCAACATACCAACTGGGCGACAAACCAAGGGCCGCATTAAATTCTTTGACACCAGCAATTACATATTCATCTAATGGCCCGGTACCACCCACGACACAGCAATAGCTGATCGTCCGCAGATAATGGCTGATATCCCGCACACACTTAGATTTACCTTCAGGTGTAGAGGCATACTGGGAGCCTTCCATTTGGGTGGTGTAGGGAAATTTGTGATAAACATGGTTGGCGGCAGCTTCGGCCCAGGCTTGACCATTTTGGTTGAAGGCTTTGGCAGCATCTAAACCAGCACTGGCACGGTTAAACCGACCAAAAATAGCCTGCATTTCGGTATTGCTCAGATAAGCACCGCGAGAATCAGCGGCAGAGATGGCCTCAGTTAAAGGGGTTTTCATGGGGAATAGGTCTCCTTAGTTAAAATGTAAAACAATGGCGAAAACACAAATTCAAATCACTGGATATTAAGCAACAGCAGCCGCCGCACGGTCAAAGTAACCGGCTAATTCTGACATGAGGGACTTGCAATCACCCCGGGTGATGCCACTGGAGTCGTTGGCGATCGCCACGGCTGCATCTTTCATTTTGCTAATCCCAGAAGCGACGGTTGCCCCCGGTGTACCCAAAGCTTGGTAGGTTTCCCGTAAACCATTGAGGCAGCGATCATCCATCACACTGGCATCACCCGCCAACATCGAATAGGTGACATAACGCAGGACGAAACCTAAATCCCGCAGGCAGGCGGCTTGATTACGATGGTGAAAGCAAGCACCGCCCGGGCCAAAAACTTGAGGTTGTTCAGACACCAAAGCCCGGTAAGCATTGGAGGTAATCGCGGCAGCACTACTGGTCAGACGGTTAACCACATCCAACCGTTTGTTACTGTCGGCAACCATGGCCGCTAAGGCGTTCACTTGGTCATCATTCAGGTATGTACCCTGGGAATCGGCTTGGGCCACAACTCGGGAAAAAGCATCCAACATGGTGTAGGTTCTCCTAATTTTTCTAGGGTTTGTGCGGCAAGGTGTTGCCCTTAATCCACATGGGTAAGGAGCTTACCGTAGCAAAGGGAAGGAAATAGGTACAAAAGTTGTAAAGAATTCGGAAAGATGCCAAAAAATGGGTCAATCTTTACATCTCTTTACATCACCAATGCTTTACAGTTCTTCACATAACGTTAGTTGGCCCCCCCTGCCTTTATACTCAGGTGATTCCCCATTAATTGAAATGGTAGGAGTCAGGCTCTGCCCACATCTGCTATGTGATCTCAAAATCCTAGCCCTTCAGGGTGAGGAGTCTTAGGCTTTCAAATTCTGAAAACCTGCTCGTTAGAGCAAATTTAAAGAGTAGACTTTGGTGATCCATGTCACATGAGAATTCTTTTAGTGGAAGATGATATTCCCCTGGCAGAGACGCTGGCAGAAGCGATGACGGATCAACAGTATGTTGTTGACTTGGCAGAGGATGGTGAGCAGGGCTGGGATTTTGTGAAGGTGTTTGACTATGATTTAATGTTACTGGACATCATGTTACCGGTCATTGATGGGTTTGCCCTTTGTCAGCGATTGCGATCGCACGGTTATCAAATGCCCGTCTTGATGATTACCGCACGGGACACGATTAGCGATAAAATTACTGGCTTAGATGCTGGTGCTGATGATTACATCGTTAAGCCCATTGATTTAGGTGAGCTTTTCGCTCGGATTCGCGCCCTGCTGAGACGAGGCAGTAATGTCATGCCTCCGATTCTAGAGTGGGGGGGATTGCAGTTAAATCCTAGTACGTTTGAGGTCAGTTATCATCATAACTTTCTTCGACTAACGCCAAAGGAATTTAGTTTATTAGAATTGCTACTTCGTAATAATCGCCGCGTGCTGAGTCGCAGTGTGATTATTGAAAACCTTTGGAAGACCGAATCTTCTCCAGAGGAACATGCCGTAAAAGTGCATATCAGAAGCTTAAGGCAAAAACTCAAAGCCGCTGGTGCAGATGAAGATTTTATTGAAACGGTGTATGGCATCGGCTATCGGCTGAAGTCTTTTGCGTAGAAAATAGCACGGCATTGCTCCACGATTGCAAAATTTGTTAAAATCGATAAGATTTCACAATTCTGCCCACTGCCCCGGCTAATTCCACTGACCTCTCCACAATGCCATCCCCCCTTACTAACCTTGGGCGTAAATTCCGCCACAGCCTTACCCGCCCTTGGGGCCAAAACCTGATGATTACTGGTGGCGTTGCGGGGATCGTTTTGCTCTTGCGGGGGGTGGGTTTGCTGCAATTGGGAGAACTGGCGACCTATGATTGGCTAATGCGATCGCGCCCCCCCCTGCCCCCCGACGATCGCATTGTCATCGTCACCTTCGATGAAGCTGAAATCCGCACCCTCAATTGGCCCTTTTCTGATGCTGAAGTGGCCCAATTGCTCACAGTGATTAAAAACCAAAATCCCCAGGTGATTGGTCTCGATATCTATCGCGATGTACCCGTTAAAGAAGGCTATGATCAACTTAAGACTATTTTGCAATCCACCCCCAATTTAATCGGCATTCGTAAAGCCATCCCCAAACTCGCCACCCTGGAGGAATTTGGCTCAGGGCGCACCATCGATCCACCGCCCGATTTACCCCCGGAACAGGTGGGCTTTAATGATTTTCCCGATGATATTGATGGCTTAGTGCGGCGACTGTTATTAACGGTTTATTTAGAAGAAACCGATGAAAGCCTGATCTCCTTTGGCTTCCTCGTGGCTTGGCAATATCTCAAAAATACCGCCGGTCTAGAGCCTCAAAATGGCCCCAATGATACGATTCAATTAGGAGATACCATCTTTTCGCCAATAGAAGCCTTTGATGGCGGTTATCACAACGCCGATACCCAAGGTTATAGTATCTTTCTCAACTATCGCGGCCCCGATCAAGGGGGAAAACCTGATGAAGCCTACGAATTTCAACGGGTTTCTTGGCAGGCGGTGATTGATGGCGAAATTGCGCCGGATTTGTTTCGCGATCGCATTGTGCTCATCGGCTCCGTTGCCCCCAGCTTGCAGGATTTTATCCCCACGCCCTACCACAATCCCCAACAGATGTCGGGGGTGGTGGCCCATGCCAATGCCATCAGCTTTTTAATCGATGCGGCGCTGGGGAAGCGGCAACCGATTCGGACGATTCCTGATCCGGTGGAATGGTTGCTGATTCTCTTGGGGGCGGTGGTGGGGACGGTGGCCATTACCCATTGGCGGACGGTGGAGGGGTTGACGCGGCCGGCGATCGCCCGAACCATGGTGCAATTTGGAGGGGCGATCGCCCTCCTCATTCTCGGCAGTTATGGGGCGTTTTTGCTCAGTTGGTGGTTGCCGCTGTTGCCGGTGTTGTTGACGCTGACGGCGGGGGCGGGTTTAAAGTTTGCGATTACGATGCTGATCTATTTATTGCAGTCCTATCGTCAAATTGAAGACTATGCCCGCACGTTGGAGTTAAAGGTGGCGGCCCGGACGGAGGAATTGAGCGCAGCCAATCAATCCCTTGATGAGAAAAATAACCAGTTAGAAACAACGCTGGTTAAGTTGCAAACAGCCCAGGCCCAAATCATCGCCCAAGAACGGTTAGCGTCCCTCGGTTCCCTCACCGCTGGGGTAGCCCATGAAATCCGCAATCCGTTAAATTTTGTGATTAATTTTGCCCGTATTTCTGAAGAGTTGACGACGGAGTTAGGGGAAGAATTGGCAGATTTAGAATTAGCGCTAGAGAGCCAAGATACTATTGACGATATTGTTGAAGAATTTAAAGAAAATTTAGGTACGATTCGCGATAATGGCCAGCGCATTGAGCAAATTGTGGACAGTATGCTGGAGCATACCCGTGAGGGGGGAGGTCAGGCAGAAATGACCGATCTCAATCAACTCTTGCGGGATGTGGTGGAGTTGGTGGAGCATAATTTGCGGGCAAAAATGCCGGATTTACAGGTGAAAAAGGCCATTACCCTGAATCCAGATTGTCCGGCTTTGCCTTTGGTGGCGAAGGATTTTACCAAGGCGATGATCAATATTTTAACCAATGCCTTTGAAGCCATGGAGCGGCGACGGGGTCAAGATCCGGATTATCAGCCCCAATTGGCGGTCAATAGTTGGCAACAGGGGGGGCGCATTGGCATCACGGTGCGGGATAACGGTGATGGGATTTTACCAGAACATCAACCGAAGATTTTTGATCCCTTTTTTACGACAAAACCGACGGGGGAAGGGACGGGTTTGGGGCTATCTTTAGCCCATCAAACCTTGGTTTCTGTCCATCAGGGCAATATTGTTGTGGAATCTGTGCCGGGGGAATTTACCGAGTTTCGGATTGATCTTGATCCCAGGGGGGGCGCGTCGTTGTTGGCAGGGGTTGGGCTGTGAGTTTGGCGGTTAGTTCGGCTTTGATGCGGTGCAAAATGGATTGCTCATCAAGGGAGGTGAGGATATTCTGAATCACGGTTTTTGGCCCCTCTGGCCCCCAGGTGGCTCCGTTGGCCAAATAGGTTTGGGTGATGCGGGCGATCGCCGTTGTCATTACCCCCGCTACGGCCCCCTGCGTCACCGCCACGGATACATAGGGCAACAAACTCGCCCCCCCGGTGAGGGGAGCGGTCACGCCTAGGAGGGTTTTCACACCGCTCAGTCCCAAGGTGGTGAGGAGATCCGTGAGGGTGATGCCCCCCATGCCCCAAGCGATTTGCCGCAGGAGGGCGATCGCCGCCCCTTGGGTCATAGCTAGGCCGTAGAGTTTCCCCAAGGAGAGGATCAGGGCTACATCAATGGTGGCTCCGGTGAGGAGGTCTAACACGGTGACGGGGTTGAGGGCAATGGCTAGGGCTTTGGCCATGACGGCCCGTTGGGTTAAAGCTTCGGCTCCTTCGCGGCGAATGGCCAGCTTCCGCTGCACCACCTGCTCATTAATTTCGCTGGCGTAGAGCATTGTATTTAGGGCCAGGAGGGATTTACCTTCACGGTGGAGGAGGTCAAGAATTTTCAATTTCAGGGGGATAATCTGCGCCTCTCCCCGTTGTCGTTCTAGGGTGAACTTGCCCCCCCGCTCCACCTGCACTGCTACCAAGGGGGCCGCCGCCACCATCACCACTTCATCGGGGGAAATCAGTTC
>RECT01000327.1 GCA_007693875.1 Spirulina sp. DLM2.Bin59 | reverse complement strand
GAATCGCGGTGGGGTGCTGCATTAACACCGACTCGGTAATTTCCAGCTTGAGGCTGCCCCGGGGAATATGGTTGGTGAGGATCACCTGACGGAGGCGATCGCGCAGTCCAAATTGATTCAACAAAGCCCCCGACACATTCACACTGAGGAGGAGTGGTTGGGGGCCATGCCATTGTTTTTGCCATTGGGCTAATTGGCGGCAGGCTTCTCCTAAAATCCACCAATCAATCAACCCCATTAACCCTGTTTCCTCCGCCACCGGAATAAAACGGCTGGGATCAATCCAACCATGGTGGGGATGTCGCCACCGCATCAGGGCTTCAAATCCGATCAGTTGGGTGGTTTCGAGGGCAAAAATCGGCTGATAATATACCTCAAAGGCCTGGTCTTGGATCGCCCCGCGCAAATCCGCCTCAAGGACAAACCGCGCCGCCGCCGCCTCCGACATTTGGGGCGCAAAAATGGCATGGTTGGCCCCCTCCTGGGTGCGGGCATAGTTCATCGCCGTATCTGCGGCCTGAAGCACATCCTCCGGGGATTGTTCCGTCCGCTCTGGGGTGTCAATGACGGCAATGCCAATGGCCACGCTGGAGAATAATTCTTGACTATCGATTTCGAGGGGTTGGTTGAGTTGTTGGTGAATGTATTCGGCGATCGCCGTCGCATCCAAAGGCGTGTATAAATTGGTCAACAACAACGCCAGGGAATGATCCCCCACCCGCGCCACCGGATCCGCTAAATTCAGGCAACTCACCAACCGCTCGGCGGTGGCCACCATCATCTCCACCGCCCAACCATGGCCAAGGCTATATTTGACGCTGTTAAACCGCTCCAGTTCGAGAAAAAAGACGCTGAAAAAACCAGTTTTACCGGCTTGGCAACAGGTTAACTGCATCTGAAGATGCTCTAAAAACCAGGTTTTATTGGGTAAATGCGTGACGGGATCGAAAAAAGCGGAGTGATGGAGTTGGGCTTCGAGTCGTTTCCGCTCGGTAATGTCTTGGGCGATGCTCATGGCCTGGCTGATGGTTCCCTGGGCATCGTAGATCGGCAGCAGGGACATTAAATAGATCTGATCCTGGAGGGGTAATTCCAGCGTAAAGGATTCGCCTCCGAGGGCACGGTTATGGAGGGGTTCAAAGCAGGCTTGAATTTCCGGAGGCAGGGCTTCATCGAGGGTGCGCCCCTCTAAACTTTGGTGATCCCGGGAAAAGCGTTGCAGATCTGTCCCGGCGGCAAAGGTGCAGTATAGGTCACGATCAAAGAGCAATACCGCACTGCTGGGGACATTATTGGCCAAAATACGATACTGGACTTTCTGATTTTGCAGCGCCAGGGCCGTTTCCTGCTGTACCGTCACATCTTGGACAATCATCAACTGGGCAGGCTGATTCTGGTAGCAGCAGGTAATTTGGGTCAGTTCAACGGTGAGTTCTTGGCCGTCGCGGGTGCGGTGGTAAAGCTGGGGCGGTTCGGGGGGATGATCCGCATTAGCGTAGCGATCGCTATTGAGATCTTTGAGCCTCAGTTCCAGAAACTCCGCCTCACTATAGCCATAGGTGGCTATGGCGGCCCGATTGACGGCTAAAAATTGCTCACTGTCCTGATCGCAAACCCAGACGGGAAAGGGATTTTCCCCAAACAGATAGTCAATATAATTCTGTTGTTGATTCAATTGCTGCACCCATCGACCCATTAACCCATAGCCTAACGCCCCACTTGCCCCCAAAATACTCCACGCGAGGAATAAATCCTTAAGATCGAAGGGGAAGGGCAAAATTCTCAAAATCACTGCGATCGCCACCACCCCCAAACCGAGGTATCCCCCAATCAGGCGAAGCAAGATCTGCTGGTGATCACGACGGTTGCGGAGCATAGGGAAGGTTAGGCGGACAAGGGTAAGGCTAAAGCAAAACTCACCTTTTGGTTTTAATCATAATGTATTCCCCTGCCATCGCGAGCTTAACAAGGATTGGCGGCAGGGGGGGGGCGATCGCCATCCCCTCAAATCCGAGTTGTTGATAGGATAGATAGAGTCTCGCATGAGTAATAGGTGAATTAACGTGGTCGTCAAGCCGGAATGGTTACGGGTCAAAGCGCCCCAATGGGAACGAGTAGGGACAGTTAAAGAAATTTTGCGGGATTTAACCCTCAATACCGTTTGCGAGGAAGCCTCCTGCCCCAATATTGGCGAATGCTTCCAAGCGGGAACCGCCACCTTCTTAATCATGGGCCCCGCCTGCACCCGGGCCTGTCCCTACTGTGATATTGATTTCGAGAAAAAGCCCCAAGCCCTTGATCCCACCGAACCGGAGCGTTTAGGGGCAGCGGTGGCCCGGTTAAACCTTAGCCATGTGGTGATCACGGCGGTAAATCGGGATGATTTGCCCGATGGCGGCGCATCCCAGTTTGTCCGCTGTATTGAGGCGGTGCGTCAGGTTTCCCCCCACACCACCATTGAGGTTTTAATTCCCGATCTCTGTGGCAATTGGGAGGCATTACAAACGATCCTCGATGCTGGCCCGGAAGTTTTGAACCACAACACCGAAACGATCCCCCGCTTCTATAAGCGCGTCCGTCCCCAGGGGGATTACGCTCGTTCCCTGGAACTGTTGCGCCAAACCCGCGCCCGCGCCCCCTGGACCTATACCAAATCGGGGATCATGGTGGGTTTAGGCGAAACCGATGAGGAAGTGCGGGAGGTGATGGCGGCTCTGCGGCAGGTGGATTGCGATATCCTCACCATCGGCCAATATTTACAACCCACCCAAAAGCATTTAGGCGTGCAGGAATTCATCACCCCGGCCCAATTTGACGCTTGGCGAGTCCATGGGGAAGCTTTGGGCTTTTTACAGGTGGTATCTTCCCCCCTCACCCGCAGTTCCTACCATGCGGGGGAAGTACAGCGGTTGATGGCGCAATATCCCCGGCAGCGGGAAGTGAGGAGTGAGGAGTGAGAAGTGAGGAGTGAGGAGTGAGAAGTGGCAAGGAAATTTTTTTCTTCCTACTTCCCACTTCCTACTTCCTACTCTATCCTCTCTTCTCTATCCTCTTTCCTTCCGAAAGAGAGGGTCTAATTAACTAACCGCCCCAACGAGATCCGGGGCTTCTAGGTCTTGAAATAAGGGTGTACTCAGGTAGCGTTCCCCAAAACTGGGTTGGATCATCACGATCAGCTTCCCGGCATTTTCCGGCCGTTGGCCAAGCATCAGCGCTGCACAAAGGGCCGCCCCGGAGGAAATCCCCGATAAAATCCCCTCTTCCTTCGCTAACCGCCGACCATAGGCGATCGCCTCTTCATCACTGACGGTAATCACCTCATCAATTAATTCCACCTTCAGCACCTCCGGCACAAACCCCGCGCCAATGCCCTGAATTTTATGGGGGCCCGGTTCCCCCCCGGAAAGTACGGGGCTACCGGTGGGTTCAACGGCGATCGCCTTAAATTCCGGCTTCCGCTCCTTAATCACCTCCGCCACCCCGGTAATTGTGCCGCCGGTTCCCACCCCCGCCACGAGGAAATCAATCTGGCCATCGGTATCATGCCAAATCTCTTCGGCGGTGGTGCGGCGGTGCATTTCTGGGTTGGCATCATTGCGAAACTGCTGCAACATATAGGCGTTGGGCGTGGTTTCTAAAATTTGCTGGGCGCGGCGAATGCAGGCACTCATCCCCCCCGCCCCTGGGGTTAACTCCAACTGCGCCCCGTAGGCCCGCAACATTGCCCGCCGTTCACTGCTCATCGTTTCCGGCATCGTCAGGATCAATTGATACCCCTTCGCCGCCGCCGCCATGGCCAGGGCAATCCCCGTATTCCCCGATGTGGGTTCGACTAAAATCGTTTTCCCCGGTTCAATCAGACCCGCTGCCTCAGCAGCATTGATCATATTCACGCCAATGCGGTCCTTCACCGAAGCCGCCGGGTTCATCCCCTCCAGCTTAACGATGATTTCCGCCCCGCACCCTTCCGCCTGGGGAATGCGATTGAGACGCACCAAGGGAGTCCGCCCCACCAATTCCGTCATATTGTTGGCAATTCGCATCGGTTCTGGCTCCTTAAATGTAGTACATAATATTCATTTGGCGGCGGGAATCCCGCTGCTCACAGAGATCCTGGAGGGTATAGCCCTGGAGCACCCCCCGCATCGTTTCGTAAACCTCTTGCCACACCTCATCCACCACCACACTTTCGAGGGTGGGGGCGATCCGCGCTAGCGTACCGACCGCCTCCTTGCGATTGCGGGCCTCTGCCCCTTCGAGGCAGTTGACCACATCCAAGAGCGTGATCTTCCATGGCTCCATCGTCAACAGGTAGCCCCCCTTGGCCCCCCGTTGACTTTGAACAAATCCCCCCCGCCGCAGCGTCGCTAACAGTTGTTCTAAATACCGCTCCGGAATCTGTTGCTGGGCGGCAATTTGTCTAATTTGCAGCGGTTCAGCTTGGGGATAATGCCCTGCTAACTCCAAAAGAGCCAGCAGTGCATATTCGGTACGGCAGGAGAGTTCCACGGGCAGCTTGGGGATGGAGGCTGATGTTTAGTATACTCCCATTCCCCACTGGGGTTTGCAGGATTAATGTTAGTTCACGATTGCTCCGGGGCTACTGTGGCGATCGCGGTAGATCTCCAAATAACGATGTAAATACTCCGTCGTAATGCCGTGGAGCATCAAATCCCGGGCCGCCTGAAACGGGCTATTGGGGGCCAAGGGGTGACGGTTACTAATCACATGGTTCCAACTGCTATCGCCGGTAATTTGGGTAAAATACAGGCCAAAATTTTCATCAAACTGCAACGACAGCACCGCCCGCGCAAATTCATCACTGGTTAAACAGAGGGAATAAAACACCTTAAACAACTCAATGGCGGATTCTAAATCAAGAATCCGCAACCATCGCCAGCGTTTAAAATCCATCTCCACCTGCACCGGACGAATACTATTAAAGTTGATGCCCCGCCGCCGCACAGCATCGAGCCAATCGGGATTTTCCTGTTGAGCGCGATGGTAATCATAGACGAAATTATACAAAATCAAGTCATGCTCTAAAAACGCATTTTTGGCTAAATCTTCCACCCGACGCGGGTAAAGGGTTGACCGCTCTAGCTGGGGATTGGGGCCATTATCAATGAGGAAATTGACCACATTTGAACCGAGGTTGAGATGGCGAATAATTAAATAGCAGGCTTCCGGTGAGACGAAATATTTCAAAAATAACGCCGCACTTTGGTGCATCAAGCCATAAAAACGGAACTGAAAGGGCAGCAACCGCTTCACCGTCATGATCACCGCCAGGCTAAGGTTAGCAATCCCCTTAATCGGCAGGAGTAAATAATTGCGCGTCCAGCTTTGCAAATCCCGGATCATGTATTTCTTGGCCAGCGAATCCACCGGTATGGCTTGATCTAAATAAAGCACTTGCCAAGTGTTAGGGTCGCGACGATTGTAGGGGAAAAACTCCGGGGCGAGGGGTGGGGTGGTAGCGTTGGGATTAGGGTCAATCATTTTAGCGAACTTCCTCCAGTTGTAATTGATAGAGGCGGGCGGTAACTTGAGCTGTATTGACAATTTTTTGAGCCATCGCTGGGGTTAACCAATCGGCATTGAGAACCGCTTCGAGCTTGCCTAAATGGGATTCGTCATTTTCCGCGTGATAGCCCAAAAAAGAAACCTGCTGATCACTGAGGTTTAACGTGGCTTTAATTTGCTGGGCCCACTGGCCCGCTAAACGATTGCCTAAACCTTCAATAATAAACATACTCCCCAGGAGATCGATGGGGTTTTCCTGAGAAGCTTGGTGAAAAATAAAGGCGGAGAGGGCTTGGGAGCCAATATTTTTCTCGGCGTTGACGATATCATTGAGGTTCCCCCCGACGCTGACATAGTTGCGCTCCAACATTTGATAATCCCGGTGTTCATCCTGGGCATGGCCGATCAGGAGCGATCGCATCTGAAAATCAATCATATTCGAGGCCGCCCGCGCAATCCAGCGAGCACCTTCCACCACTTGGGGGCGTAAATTCCGCAGCAGTAATTGATAATCTGCCACGGTGAAATCCCCCCGATTCAATTTGCGGATCAACGGCACACCTTGCAGGTTTTGTTCAAACTCCAACCACACCCGGGTAAGCTGGCGCAACAGATCGCTGCCCACCGTCGGCTCTGGGGGGGGACTGGCCACCGTTTGAGCCGTGGTGATGGGGGAGGGGCGATCGCCTTCCACCACCGTTAGCATCATGTACGCCGTCGTATAGCGGCCACTTTCGGGGACAAAACAGAAGATTTTTTGCCCCGGTGTTAATTTACCGGAATGAAATAATTCCTCCAGCATCAAATAGATCGAAGCAGAGCCGGTATTCCCCTTGGTATAGAGGTTGGTGAACCATTTTTCCTCAGGAATCATACAGTTGGCTTTTTCCAATAGCTCCACAATCTGACTACGGAAAAAATGGGAGGAATAATGACACAAGAGCCAATCCACATCCTGGGGCTTCACCCGGCCCTGCTCAATCAGCTTCAACCAACCCGCTACCCCCAATTTAATCACCGCTTCTAACCGACGAATATCCTGCCGCAGATGAAACGCTCCCGCTGTTGCGGCTTCCCCATAGGAGGGATAATCGAGCCAACTGGTTTGGCCCGTAGCATCGGCGGTTCCTGCATACATACAGACAGGATAATTCTGGGCATGGGAAACCAATTCAATCCAGTCCACCCGCAAACTCAAACCCTGGCGACGGGGCTGCCCTTGAATTAAACAGGCCCCCGCCCCATCGGATAACATCCAGCGCAAAAATTCGGTATCAAAGGGAATTTTGCCCCCCTCTTGATACCTTTGATCGGCTTCAAAATGGCGATTTTTAAACAACCGGGAGGCAAATTCAGAGGCGACGCTGATGCCATTATGGCGTTGGCCCCGTTGGATCTGCCCACAGGTATAATTCAACGCCGCCACCCCCGCACAACAGACCCCCTGCACCGAAATGGTTTCCAGGGAGGGAAACTCCGTGAGTTGGCCATGAACCATACTGGCAAAACCGGGAACCGTTAAATCCGGGAGTGTCGTACTACAGGCCAACAGGTCAATGGCTTGGGGTTCTAAGTTGATCCGGTTTAAGGTGTCCCGGACAGCAAGGGCGGCCATTTCGCTGTTTTGGTAGCGGGTTTTTTGTTCGGTGTCGATCGCATAGTACCGCTGTTGAATACCGTTGCTTTTGAGAATACGGTGGCGCACCTTGGAGGGGCGATCGCCAATTTTCCCCAGGTATTGCTCCATCTCATCGTTGCCAATGGGATCGCCGGGTAAAAATTGACCCATGCTCGTGATGTACGCGGCTTGCATCATGGGAAATCCTTTAAAAAGTAGTGGGGGAATGGGGAACAGGGAATGGGGAACAGGGAACAGGGAATAGGCTTAATTGTCTTGAACATAATGAAAATGCGCCGCCATCCCCTCACCCCCTGTGCCAGTTCACCAACATTCACGGTTCTTCCCACTCCCCACTTCCACAAAAAAAGTGGCGAGGTTGCCCCCACCACTCTAAAAGTGTTGTGTGTTCCTTTGTGAGTGAGTCAGTCTAGAAGGTGAAGGTGGTTCGCAGGGTTCCCATCAACATATCAGCGTTAACGCGGCTGTGGCCGGGGTTGGTGAGGTACACCAAGCCGGGGGTGATGGAGATGTTGTCGTTCACCTTGAGGCGGTAGAAGGCTTCGAGGTGATAACCGACGTCGAGGTTAGCACGGTCGAAGGTAGCGGCGTTGGTGCCACGGAACGCGCCGGCCAAGTTGGCGGAAGAACCAGCCAAGCGGGGCTGTTGCCCGAAGACGAAGCCTAAGAGGTTGCCATCGCCACCGAGGTCGGGTAAACCAAGGGTGAGGGCATAGTTCCACACATCAGCTGTACCGCTTTGGATCACGATGCCTTTGCTCATCCCAATCCAGCCACCCACAAAGAGGCGATCGCTGGGGGTGAACAGCAGTTCCAAACCGTAGTTGTTGGAAACAACATTACCAGTGGCAAGAGCAGCACCGGTGACAGGACTAATAAAGGTGGGGTCGTTCAACCCTAAGCCCCCAGCAAGGCTACCGGTTCCAGTTCCCAAACCAGCGCGACCAGTGGTGTAGGCGTTGATGTATTGCAGACCCACGCCGAACTTATCATTGCGGAACTGAATTTGACCGCCTAGGGCATAGCTGCCGCCGAAAATCCCGGCAGCGGGATCTGCACCTTGGCCAGCGGTATAACCTAGGGAGACGTTGAAGTTATCGTTGAGCTTGTGGATGATGCCAATGCCCTGGTCTTGGCCGCCCACCCGTAGGATCGGGTTGCGCTGACCAAAGCGGGAAATAGAACCCTGCCCAGCGTTATCCAAAGGATTGAGGGTGGTCAGGTAATCATCTATGCCAGCACCAGTGGCGAAGATTTGTGCCGTGGTTTTGCTGCCAACGGGGAAGCGGTAGGAGAGGTGAGCGAGGTCAACTGTGTTGTCGTTGCTGCCCCCGAAACCATAGCGGGGTTCGTTGGTGAGTTCACGCACCGCCCAGTCTGCCACGTTGTTGGCTTGGAGCCGAGTCCGGAGGCGATCGCGCCCCGTGAAGGAGGTGTCAAAGTTCAACCGTGCCCGATTTTGGAAGACGATGTTATCGTTGAACAACACCCGCTCACCATTACGAATATCAGCGTCGTCGAGGAGGCGGTCGGCGTTGATGTCGGGACGATTCCGGGCCGGGCTGATGGCGTTGAGGGCAAAGATGGCTTCCCCAGCCAGTTTGGTGGTGGTGGAGAATTGGTTATCTTCCAGGAAGGAGACGCGGGATTCGAGGTTATCTACCCGGGTTCCCAGCATGGCCAGTTCCGCTTCAAATTCCTGCATGAGGCGGCTCATGGTTTCCAGGTCTTCGCGGGTGGCGAAATCAGCGGTGGTTTCAGCGATCAACCGCTCGATTTGCTGTAAGCAGGCGTTCAAACCAGCGGCAAACTCGTAACGAGTGAGGGCGCGGTTGCCTCGGAACGTGCCGTTGGGATAGCCCTTGAGGCAATCATAACGACGCACTAAGTCATCGAGGGCTTGGAAGGCCCAATCGCTGGGGGAAACATCGCTGAACTGCGATGCGCCACCGGCTTGGTTCATCATCATTTGACCTTCGGCACTGTAGGCCTCGATCTGGTCAAATAAATCTTGATTGACGGTTTGGGCTTGAGCCGCGAAGGGCTGGGCCGCTAAGAGGGCGGAACCGATGAAGATCGGCAATGCCTTAACTGAAGACCGGTGTAGTTTTGCCATGCGTCTAAATTATTCACTCCTCAAACAAGTCTTAATCGATGTTACTACGGAGAACAACACCAAAGCTAAACCATAACACTACGCCAGCCATTTTGCCACTATTGCAAAAATATGTCAACAATGTGTCCTTGGCTACATAGACTTAGTTTATTTTTGCCATGGACAAGATCAGGGCTGAAGTATCTTGTCGGCCTCGGAATGGGCGACAACGGGCCACCGTCAATCTAGGCTGCCCAAGAGTTTAACAAAGTAACGTTAAGAATATCCTAAGAGCCTGTTAATTCTCCATGGAGGGCGATCGCCCCTACCCCTGAAAAATGCATCATCACCGGCAATTCCGTTTAAATTAGAGATCTCTCCCCCATCTTCCCCAGCCCTTCAGCCCTGTTGTTATGCAACATTTAACCAATCATCATCGGGTGGCAATTCTGCTCCATCGCGGTATCCGCGATCGCAGCGGCAAAACTGGCTTGGCATTTTTGCGCTATGGGGAGGCCGAGGTGGTGGCCCTCATTGATGAGGATTGCGCGGGGGAAAGATTAGCAGATTTAACCGGGATTGAGCGGGAGATTCCCATTGTGGCCTCCGTCACCGATGCCTTAGCCTATCAACCCGATACCTTACTGATTGGGGTAGCTCCATCAGGGGGGAAATTACCCGATAGTTGGTGGGAAGAGGTCAAACTGGGGATCCTCGCAGGGGTGTCGGTGGTCAATGGCCTCCATAGTCCCATGACCCCAATGATCGAAGATTTACCGGGAGGACGGCTCCAAAAGGGCCAATGGATTTGGGATATTCGCCAGGAGCCGCCGGGGTTAGGCATTGGCAAAGGGTTGGCAGGGAAGCTTTCCTGTCAACGGATCCTCACCGTCGGCACGGATATGGCGGTGGGAAAAATGTCCACGGGGTTAGAATTGCGCAAGGCGGCCATCGCCCAAGGCCTGAATACCAAGTTTGTCGCCACGGGCCAGGGGGGGTTAATGATTGTCGGGGAGGGGATTCCCCTTGATGCGGTGCGGGTGGATTTTGCCGCCGGAGCCGTGGAGCAGGCGGTGCTAGATCTCGGTTCCCGGTGCGATCTGCTCTTAATTGAGGGCCAAGGTTCCCTACTCCATCCCGGCTCCACTGCTACGCTACCCTTAATCCGAGGTAGTCAGCCCACCGGGTTAATCTTGGTGCATCGTGCCGGCCAAACCCACATCCACAATTGTCCCCACGTGGAAATCCCCCCCCTCCCGGCAGTGATTGCATTGTATGAAGCCGTTGCTCGTGGGGCAGGAGCCTATGGGCCGGTACGGGTGGAGGCGATCGCCCTCAACACCGCCCACCTCAAACCCAAAGCAGCGCGGGCAGCGATCGCCCAAGTCCAGCAAGAAACCGGCCGCTTCTGCACCGATGTCGTCCGCTTCGGGGCGATCGAACTTCTCCACCACCTGCACAAAACCCCCTAACCCCCAATCATCATGGCCATCAGACTTGGACGGAATCACTGTGGAACCCTCGCCGCTGCCGAAAGCTATGAATGGCTGATCACCAACGGCAAAGGCAGCTATGGCGCGGGCACAGTGGCGGGACTCCTCACCCGCCGTTATCATGGGTTGCTCGTTGCCGCCCTCACCCCTCCCCTCGGCCGCACCCTCCTCGTCAGCAAAATTGACACCGACCTCCACTATCGCGGCCAGGGCTTTCCCCTCTATAGCAATCGCTGGTCTGACCAAACCCTAGATCCGGAAGGCTACCTCAACCTTGAAGGCTTCTACCTGGAAGGGACAACGCCAGTGTGGCAATATGCGATCGCCGACCTCCTCCTCGAACAACGGATCTGGATGGAGCCGGGGCAAAACACCACCTATATCCGCTACACCTTGCAGCGGGGCAGCGGAGCCGTTGACCTAACCCTCAAACCCTTCGTTAACTATCGCGATTTCCACAGCGACACCCATCAGGACGATTGGCAGATGGGAATCAAGGCCATTGATTATGGGATCGAAATTACCCCCTTTGCCAGAGCCGTCCCTTACAAAATTTTGGCCTATGGCCCCACCCTCCCCCAATGGTCAATCCATCCCCATTGGCATCGAGAATTTGACCTGACTCTCGAACGGTATCGGGGTCTAACCGATCATGAAGACCACCTCAACCCTGCTTTCATTGAAGCCAGCCTCAGCCTCGGTCAATCCATTACGATCATTGCCACCACCGAAGCGGCCCCCGACCCCGACGGAGCCGCAGCCCTGGAACGTCGCCACAACTATGAGCATGGGGTATTAGCCCCTTGGCGGGCGTTACATTTGCCCCGGGACCCCGATATTGAACAGTTGGTATTAGCCGCCGATCAGTTTATTGTTGCCCGCCCCCTACCCGATGAGCCAGAGGGTAAAACCGTGATTGCCGGTTATCCCTGGTTTGGGGATTGGGGTCGGGATACGATGATTAGTCTGCCGGGGCTGACCCTGAGCACCGAACGGCCGGCGATCGCCCGCCTCCTGCTGCGCACCTTTGCCCAATACCTCGATCAGGGGATGCTCCCCAACCTCTTCCCCGACGGCACAAACCAACCGGAATACAACACCGTTGATGCGATTCTCTGGTATTTCGAGGCGGTGCGGGCCTACTTCATGGCCACAGAGGATGAAACCCTGATCGCTGAACTCTTTCCCGCCTTAGCTGAAGTCATTGATTGGCACATCAAAGGCACGCGCTACAACATCCACCTCGATCGCAAAGATGGCTTACTCTATGCCGGGGAGGTGGGCGTACAACTGACCTGGATGGATGCCAAGGTAGATGATTGGGTGGTTACGCCCCGCATTGGTAAACCAGTGGAGATTAACGCCCTCTGGTATAACGCCCTTGTGACAATGCAGGTGTTAGCCCAAGCGTTGGGGAAACCTGCGGAAGAATATCAAAAGCTGGCTCAGAACGTGGTGATTGGCTTTAGTCGGTTTTGGAACTATGACACCGGCTATTGTTTTGATGTCCTTGATGGCCCCGAAGGCCATGATCCGGCCCTGCGCCCCAATCAAATTTTTGCCGTTTCCCTCCCCGCCGCCTTGATGGATATGGGGGGGTTGCCCCTCTTATTACCCCGGGAACAGCGAAGCATTGTCGATGCCGTGGGGCGATCGCTCCTCACCTCCCAGGGGTTACGCTCCCTCAGTCCAGATCATCCCCAATACCAAGGCATCTATGGGGGGGACAGATACCAACGGGATGGAGCCTATCACCAAGGCACCGTTTGGGGTTGGTTGCTGGGTCAATTTCTCCAAGCCCATTTAGCAGTCCAAGGCGACCTCGCCCAAGCCAAAACCCTCCTCGCCCCCATGATCGATCAACTCCGCAGCGGTTGCCTCGG